>JASGCF010000364.1 GCA_030054275.1 Limnohabitans sp.
TCAGCATTGCCGACGAGTTTTGGCAACACTTCAGCAGAGAGCACCATCCCGAACAGCGAAACGAGCGCGATTCCCACAGAAAACGCAAGGGACTGCTCGTGTCGAGTCACGAGCACCGAACTAACGACGAAGTAGGCAGTGCTCGCAACGAGGGCTCCAAGCATGGTGGACACCAAGAGCGCGCGCGGCGAAAGCAAAAGGCGATCGACGCTTGTGCTTGCAGTCGGGCTCAGACGGCGCAGTGACAAGCGTTCTGCAGGCGTGAGGGCGAAATAGGTTGTTTCCACGAACGAGAAAAATGCAAGCAAGAGAAGGAGCGGCGGCATCGCAGCGAGTAACGCCCAATCGACGCCTGTCAGGGATGGAATGGACCAGCGGCGCATCTCTGTGGCGACCGTGTCCATCCAACCCGCGATGCTCGCCGGCGTATTTGGCGCCATGTTGGACGCCCAAACCGACACCATTGCAGAGCTGAGTTCTGCCGCGCTCGTCATCAGGCCTCGCTCAAACCAGATTCACGATCGAGCTGCTCAAGCATCCGATCGAACGAACGCGCAACATTCAACGCAGTTACGACACGCTGTGCCACATCCATCGAGAGAGATTCGCCTTGGCCGCTTTCCGAAAACGCGTTGGCAATCTCAGCAAATGCCTCACTGCGACGACCGTCAGCCTCCGCGCGCAGTTCTGCCAAAAGTGCTGCGTCTCCAGCCGCCTCATCAACACGCTCACGAAGTGCGACCATCTCCAAAAGAAATCCGTCCGGCAGGCGCCGTTCATCGACGGCTGGAGCATTTCGTGCCACGAGCAACGCCGTCGCTCGTGTAGCCGGATCGCAGAGCTTCCGGTATGCCTCATTGATCGCAAGAGATGGATCGAGAGCGCCATCTGCGTCTGGATGGGCATCCGCCGCTCGACGCATCCATGCGGTGCGCACGACTCGCGCATCAAGATCAAATCGCTTTGGCACCCCGAGCAGTTCAAATGGATTTGTACCGCTCATGCTTCAGCGCCCGACACACGCTCTACTTCTTCAAAACTGGTGATCCCATTTGCCACCAGTTGGAAACCGTAGCCTTGCAGCGATGTGAAGAGTGAGTTTTTGAGGATGTCGCGAATTTGCTGAAGCGTCGGCTGCTTCAGCACAACATCCCGTAGCGGGTCTGTCATCTCAAGCAGTTCGAAGACGCCACGACGCCCGTAGAAGCCAGTGTCAAGACAGACGGCACAACCAGTGGGCGCGTAAATCTGGCCCATTCCGTCGATCATCTTGCCCATCTTCATCTGCTGCGCCAGCGTGGGCGCGACTTGTCGCCGACAAGTCGTGCAGAGTGTTCGCACCAACCGCTGCGCGATGATCATGTCGAGAGCACTTGAAACGAGATATGGTTCGACACCGAGGTCGAGCAATCGAAACAACGAACCAATCGTGTCACGCGCGTGCACCGTCGAGAACACGAGGTGACCTGTCATTGCAGCCTGCATGGCAACATTGGCGGTTTCAACATCGCGAATCTCACCCACCAAAATGACATCGGGGTCCTGTCGCAGAATGGAGCGAAGCAATCCACCGAATGTGTGCCCCTGCTTCGAATCAATCGGAATCTGCGTGGCACCATCGATCTGATACTCAACAGGATCTTCGATTGTGATCGCATTGCGCTGCTCGACATCGATTTCGCGAAGGCAACTGTACAGCGTGGTTGTTTTACCCGACCCCGTTGGACCGCATGCAAGCACCAGAGCTGCATCTCGGTTGCACGCTCCACGGAGCTTCTCGTACATCCACGGAAGCATGCCAAGTTCATGCAATCGACTCGGCGCGTTTGCCGGGTCGAGCACGCGAAGCACCAACTTCATGCCGTGCATCGACGGCGTCAAACTCACGCGATAGTCCACGCGCCGACTCTTGACCATCACATTGAAGTGACCATCGAGAACTTCCGCCTTGACACTCTGATCAAACTGGCACAACACGCGCACCACGCCGATCAACCGACGGAAAACATTGAGCGGCAGTTCCTCGACAAGTGTCACCATCACACCATCGACGCGAATGCGCACGACAGCCTTTTCGTTCTTTGGCTCAATGTGAAGGTCGCTCGCACGAGAACGGAAACACGCCAACAACAAGAGCCGCATAATCTGCACGCTCTCCGCTGGGGCTTCCGCGTCGTCTTCCGCAGCGCCGTGGAGCGTCATACCGCGAGCGTCGACAAGTGCTATCTCGCGCTCGCCGAACTGCTTCGATGCGGCCGCTTCGCAGACTCGTCGGAGGGCGGCTTCGTACCCTGGCTCATCTTGCGTCGGCTTGGCGCTTGCCTGCGCAGACTTCGGGTTCTTCCCTCCGCCGGATACCGGTACGGGGGACATGAATCGGATCTCGACCCCGCCCACGCGAACCACATCCCCCGAATTCAGGTGGGACTCCACGACCTTGACCCCGTTCAACTTCGTCCCGTTGCGAGAAGCCAAATCCTTGACCCACCAGCCATCCGCCCGTGGTTCAAACACGCAATGGCGACGGCTCAGGCCATCATCGTTGAATTGCACGGTGTTATCGGGATGTCGTCCAACACCAATCGGCTCACCCTTGAGTTCGATTCGTCGGTTCCACTGCGGGGTGCTGACCTCTAGGAATGCCATAGGGAGCATAGGTTACGCAAATTTTGTCCCAATCTCCTGCCGCTTTCAGATTTCCTGTATGCTGCGTGGTTGACCGCACCGCTGAGCGTCAGTCGATTGCGCGTCGAGAATTCAGTCCGGCCCTCCAAGACACTGTTCGAGCGAGTGGCATTAAGCCTGGCCTGGGAGGCCAGAAATGTTCAAGATCTTTGTTGGCAATCTCAATTATCGTTCGACTCCTGAAGGGCTTCGCGAGTTGTTTTCAGCACATGGAGAGGTTCTCGACGTGTTCATTGGTACGGATCGCGAAACCGGTCGCTCGCGCGGCTTCGGCTTCGTGACCATGGGATCCAAGGAAGCCGGCGCAGCTGCGATTGAAGCGCTGAACGGCAAGGATCACGAAGGTCGTGCACTCGTTGTGAACGAGGCACAACCACGCGCTCCGCGTCCAGGTGGCGGCGGTGGCTTCGGTGGTGGCGGCGGCGGTGGTCGCGGCGGCTTCGGCGGCGGCGGCGGCGGTCGCGGTGGCTTCGGTGGCGGCGGCGGCGGTGGCCGTGGCGGCTTCGGTGGCGGC
>JASGCF010000365.1:0-1573 GCA_030054275.1 Limnohabitans sp.
GTTACCACCGGTGCCAGGCAGGTGCCAACCAGTGCCAGGCACTGCACGGCACGTGTCAGGCACCAATTTGAATCATGTTGCCCAGACGCGCCGACATCTCCGAAGTCTGGACGCAAGCGTGGCCCACCATCGTCGCGATGCTGAGTTACACGCTCATGCAGTTCGTCGACAGCCTCATGGTGTCGGTGCTCGGCCCGAACGCAGTTGCCGGGCAGGGTAACGGTGGCATTTGGTCGTGGGTCGCCATTTCGTGCGCGTTCGGCATTCTCGCCCTTGTGAACACACTGGTGGCGCAGCGCGTCGGCGCCGAACAGCATGATGAGGTCGCGCGGTACGGTTGGGCTGGGCTTTGGATCTCGCTTGGCTATTGGCTTGCTGTGCTTGTGCCGTTCGCATTCGTCATCGAACACGCGTTCCGTGCGATGGGACATGAGCCCGAACTCGTGGCGCTTGAGACCTCATACGCGCGCGTCCTCCTCGGTGGCGCGTGTATCACGCTCGCGGCGAAAGCACTCTCAAACTTCTTCTTTGGGTTGCAAAGCCCGAAGGTTGTCACCGTGGCCGCCATCAGCGGGAACATCGTGAATGTCGTCGCGAACTATGCATTCATTTACGGTGAGCGCGGCCTACCCGAACTCGGCCTTCCTGGCATCGCGGGCATGCCAAGTTTCGGCGTCACTGGTGCTGCGATCGGCACGCTTGTTGGCACGGCAGTCGAAGCGTGCATCCCGCTGGCGGTCTTTCTCTCGCGACGCCTCAACACGCGCTACAGCATTCGTTCGCGGTGGCGGCCAGATCGCACGGCCATCGTCGATGTGCTGCGACTCGGTTGGCCCGCAGGGCTTCAATTCGCCAACGAGATGGTTTGTTGGGCGCTCTTTATGACCGTGCTCGCGGGCGGTTTTGGGAACGAACACATGACCGCTGGTTGGGCTGCGATGCGATTCGTCCACATCTCCTTTATGCCTGCGGTCGGACTTTCGACCGCTGCCACGAGCCTCGTCGGCAAGCACATCGGCGAACAGAATCTCGACCGCGCAGCGCGCTCTGCACACATTGCAGTGGGCATGGCTGTGGTTTGGATGGGGGCATGCGCGCTTTGTTTCATTCTGTTCCGACACGAACTCACGGCCGTCTTCATCGACGCGGACACGGCGGCCGACAGTGCCGCGCGCATCCGTGCGATCGGTGCAGGCATCTTCATCTGTGCGTCGATTTTCCAACTCCTCGATGCAGTCGGCATCGTGTACACCGGAGCACTGCGCGGTGCCGGTGACACGCTCTTCCCAGGCGTCGCGACGGTCGTCCTCTCGTGGGTTGTCATCATCGGTGGCGGCATGCTGATGACACGCCTCGCACCGCAACTCGAATCCATCGGTCCGTGGCTTGCTGCGACGGCGTACATCGTGGTTCTTGGGGTTGTCCTTGCGATTCGATTTGAACGCGGTGGATGGCGTCGACTGCATCTCTTGAACATGAAGGATCACTCGGGGAAGTAGCGCTCGGGGAAGTAGCACGCGGGGAAGTAGCACGCGGCATCCGAAGCATCCGCGGCGCACCGCTCAAGTCGCCC
>JASGCF010000365.1:1673-3191 GCA_030054275.1 Limnohabitans sp.
CGGGGAAGTAGCACGCGGCATCCGAAGCATCCGCGGCGCACCGCTCAAGTCGCCCATCCGGCGAAGGTGCGCATAGGAGTGTTTCCTCGGCGGTTATCGGCGCGCACCGTCCAAGCCTCAAGTGACCGAATCGCATCGAACGGCTACACTCCGACCCCTCGTGTGGCGCCGTCCGATGTGACGATCGCCGACGCACTTTCGCACGCCTTTTCAGGTTGGAAGAACACTCGATGAGCGGACTCGACACGGTGATTGGTGGCAAGACGGCGAATCCCGAAGCTGTGAAGAAGCATCTCGCCGAGGCAGATCGGCTTGAGAAGGCTCGCGATCGCGACGGCGCCGTGCGCGAACTTCGCGCAGCGCGCGAGTTGTCGGATGATGCAAACATCACCTTCAAGTTGGCATATCTGCTCGACCTCGGCGGCGAAGAGAACGAAGCTGTCGCCCTCTACACCGAGATCACCAGCGGCAAGAAGCCTCACCTCAACGCGTTGGTGAACCTCGCGGTCATTTGCGAAGATCGCGGCGAATTCCTGCGTGCGGAGCGTCTGCTGACGCAGGTCGTCGACACCGATCCAAACCACACGCGCGCTCGGTTGTTCATGAAGGATGTCGTTGCGAGCAAGGACATGGAAGTCGACTCCGAACCAACGGGCGCACTTCTTGGCAATGCCGTGCTCGATACTCCGGTCACCGACTTCGAACTTTCCGTGCGTGCGCGCAATTGCCTCAAGAAGATGCAGATTCGCACGCTCGGTGATCTTCTCAAGATCACCGAAGCCGAACTCCTCAGCTACAAGAACTTCGGCGAGCAATCGCTCGTCGAAATCAAGGGCATGCTGGCATCGAAGGGTTTGCGTTTGGGTCAGGGCCTCGAAGGCCAAGGCCGCGTTGGCGTGCGCAAGGAAATCCTCGACGAACTCAAGGCAAGCGTTCCCGAGAACATTCTCAACAAGCCAATCTCGGCGCTTGATCTCTCGGTTCGTGCACGCAAGGCGCTGCAGTTGCTCAACATCTCGACGCTTGGTGAACTCGCGTCGCGCACCGAAGCTGAACTGATGGGCGTGAAGAATTTCGGCGCCACCAGCCTCCACGAGATTCGTGATCGTCTGACGCAGCATGGTCTTTCGTTGCGTCAATTGAGCTGAATGCAAGAATTGAGCTGGATTCAAGCGCACTCATTTGACGCACTTGTTCCCAACCGGTTCGACAACTCGAAAGGACGCTTGCATGGACTCGCAGGCCTTCGATCGGAACAGGCGCCGCTTCCTCATCGCATCTGCCGTCGCTGCAGCGGGCGCCGCAGTCGTCGCTGTATCGTCGTGCGATACCCCGCAGGGCATGAAGCGTTCGTCGAACTCGAAGCCGGGCACAAGCACTGGTCCTGACACAGCCGCTGCGACCAACGCAGCGAAGGGTTCGAAGTCGGCGAGCACCTCTCCGTCGAAGCCAGCGACGCAGAACCCAACACAAGATGCGGGTGGGCCAACGGGTTCAGCAGAAGAGAAGCGGCCGGAG
>JASGCF010000366.1 GCA_030054275.1 Limnohabitans sp.
TCGGTTCAAGTGTCGGTTCAAGTGTCGGTTCAAATGTTCGTTCAAAGCTCGGTTCAAACTTCATGGCAGTGTTGAAGCACTCTTCCTCGATCGCGCGGCCGCTTGGCGGCGGAGCATTCGATCTTGGTGATCTCCGCGCTGGCGCAGAGCGTGCGTTGCGCGATGCGCGCGAAGAAGCAGCGCGCATTGTGCAAGAGGCGCAAGAGGACGCACGAATCTTGCGCGAAGCTGCGCAAACGGAGGGATTTGCAGAGGGGCGTGCGCGTGGATTCACAGACGGAGAAGCCGCGGGACGCGCGCAGGGTGAGGAAACTGGACGAGTTGAGGCGCTTGCTGCACATGATGCGGCGTTCAAGGCGCTCGAAGAGGCATATGCAGCTGAGTTTCTGCGATGGAGCGCGCAGCGTGATGAAATGATTCGCGCTGCGGAAAGTGAATTGGCTGCGGTCGCGGTTGCCATGGCCGAGTCGATCGTGCGTGAACACATCAAGCGTCATCCGGCATGGATCACGCGCGCAGTTGAAAGTGCGGTGCAACTCTTTGCTCGTGCAACGCGCGTCACGATTGAAATTGCTCCGGAAGATGAAGCGCTTGTTGCGCAGGCCATGCCGACCTTGCGTGGCGCTTTGCCCTCCGACGCGGAAATCGCGCTTGTGGCGCGTGACGGTATCTCACGCGGAGGCTGTTTGATTCGTTCGAGCGAGGGAACCATTGATGCGCGCATCGAGACGCAGTTCCGTCGCATGCGTGAGGGCATTGTTGGCGACGCACAGCCGGAGTCTGCATCATGAAGTTGGCTGCCGTTCGAGCAGCAGTGCGTTCGATAGAGCCGCGCGAAATCGTCGGTACGGTGCGCGCTGTGAAAGGGCTTGTACTTTCTGTCGAGCAGTTGCCACTTCCCGTTGGCTCGCTTGTGCGGATTGACATTCCTGGTCGCGATGCGCCGCGTGGCGAGATCGTTGGATTTGAAGGTACGCGAGCCTTGGTCATGCTGCTTGCAGAAGCGGACGGCGTTGCCTGCGGCGTGCGTGTTGTCGGAGAAAAGCCGTATGCAACGATTGGTGTGAGTGATCAGTGGCTTGGTCGCGTGGTCGACGCGCTTGGGCGACCGATTGATGGAAAGGGTCCGATTGCGCCTGGTGCTCCTCAACCGATGTGGCCAGAGCGAACAAGTCCCTTGGCGCGCGGAGTGGTACGGGAGCCGTTACCGACAGGTGTGCGTGCGATTGATGCAATGCTCACGATTGGGAAGGGGCAGCGCATGGGTATCTTCGCTGGCCCCGGCGTCGGAAAGAGCACACTGCTTGGGTCGATTGCGCGTGGCACAAGTGCGCAAGTGAATGTGATCGGCCTGATTGGCGAGCGTGGTCGAGAAGTACCGGAGTTTCTTGAGCATGTGCTCGGTGCTGAGGGACTCGCGCGCTCTGTGGTTGTGGTGGCAACTGGTGACGAGAGCCCGCTCATGCGTGTGCGGGCTGCCACCGTCGCGTGCAGCGTCGCAGAGTACTTTCGCGACGAGGGGAAAGATGTTCTGCTTATGCTCGACTCTGTCACGCGTTTCGCGCAGGCCCAACGACAGATTGGACTGTCTGCTGGCGAGATGCCCGCAACGAAGGGGTTTACACCGAGTGTGTTTGCGATGCTGCCGCGGCTCTTAGAGCGCGCTGGCACGATCGCGGGTGGCGGATCGATTACCGGTTTCTACACCGTGCTTGTCGAAGGTGATGACATGACTGAACCGATCGCGGATGCGACGAAAGGCATCCTTGACGGACACATCGTCCTCTCGCGCAAAATCGCTGAACGCGCGCACTACCCAGCGATCGATATGTTGCAATCGATTTCTCGCGTTGCAGATCAGATTTCTGATCAGAATCATCTCGCAGCGCGGCGGCACTTATCGCGCATGCTGGCAGCGTATCGCGAGGCAGAAGAACTTATTCAGATCGGCGCATATGCCAAGGGCTCGAACGCTGATGTCGATGCAGCCATCGCATTGCGGCCAGCAATCGACGCGTTTTTGCGCCAAGATCAGCGTGAGCGAGCCGAATACCCGCGAACACTACGAACACTGATCGAACTCTCACTCACGGCGAATGCGGCAGTTGCGCAGGGGGCGCGCAAATCGCAGGGTTTCCAGCAAGGATCCCAGCAAGCATCTGCGCAATCTACGCAAGCAGCCGCACCACGAAGTGGCGCAACTTCACCAAGAAGGGTGGGCTAGTTGGCTGATTGCAGTCGATGAGCGCATGTATGCCAAAGTTTCGCTTCCCACTCCAACGCGTCCTTGAACTTCGTCTTGATGAAGAGGAAGTGAAGCGTCGTGCCCTCGTCGATGTCGAACAGCGTCGACGAGCACTCGAAGACGCCTTGCGAGCGCGTCAACGCGAAATCTCTTCGGGGCGCGATGCATGGCGGACAAGTCTTGTTGGCGAAATTGACGCGGCGGCGCTTCGACATCATGCGACGGCCGCGCTTGGCATTGTGCGGAAAGCACAGCGAACAGTGATCGAAATGGCATCGCTCGACAAGGCAGAGACGCATGCGCGCGCAGAACTCGTCGAAGCAGCACGCGCGCGGCGATCGCTTGAGATTCTTCGCGAGCGCAGATTGTTCGAGTTTCAAACACGCGCTGCAAAACAGGAGCGCGAGCAATTGGATGAATTCGCAGGTGAACTTGGTCGGCGCAGTGCCATGGCTGATCGCGAGCGCGACGGAGAAACACAGGAGCACACATCATGAAATCACTCATGAAGTTGATCACCGTTCTCGCAATCGCGAATCTGCTTGCTGTCGCGGGATTTGTGGGTTGGCTCTTTGCGAGCGGCCGAGTCAATGGCGATCGTTTGGCACGGATTCGCGATATTTTCCGGCCGTCCATTCAAGAGGAGATCCGGCTTGCAACTGAAGCCTCGCAGCGCGAGGAGTCGGCAACGCGTCTTGCAGAAGACAACGCACGCCTTCGAGAACTGCCGATTTCAAGTTCGGAACAGATCGTTGCAGCCAGTCGATTTACAGATCGAGCGACCTTGGCAATGCGCGCGCTCGAAGAACAACAATCGCGATTGCAAGGTGATTTGCTCACGCGTGAAGCTGCGATCAAAGAACGCGAAGACGCGCTGCAGCGTCGCCAACAAGAATGGGAGCGCTCGATCGCAG
>JASGCF010000367.1 GCA_030054275.1 Limnohabitans sp.
CGATCAATGGTGAGGCAGGCAGAAGCACGACTGCCATGAGTGCGAGAAGTCTCAAGCGCACCATCAAGTGAAGGCAGAGCGTCATGTCGGGTAAAGTCTGCGAAAGACGATGGAATCGCAAGTACCCGCATCCCAGATCGTTGTGCTCCGCGAGGAAGCGTCGTGGCTCGTCGTTGCCAAGCCTGCGGGCATGCACACCGTGGCGCAGCGGGGAAGCGATGCGCCAAGTGTGGAAGCGTGGCTTCGCGCTGCGCGGCCAGAACTCGCTGCGCTTGAAGAGGCTGGGCTCGTCCATCGACTTGATTTCGACACGAGCGGCTGTCTGCTTGTGGCGCGCAATGAGACCGCCCGCGTGCGACTGCGCGAAGCGTTCAGTGGGCGCGGCGGGGATATTCGCAAGACATATCTCGCGCTTGTCGAGGGCCGCTTCCCCGATCGTGTTTTGGCCGGCGCGTTCACGCTTTCGTTTACCAGTCGTCACAAGGGCAGCGCGAAGGTGACGGTGCATTCGCGCGGCGAACCCGAAACCATCGGGCGTTGTCGTTGGCGCGTGCTGCGCGTTGTGGAATCGGCGCATGCGTCGACCGCGCACACACTTCTCGAAGTTGAACTCATCGGCCCTGGTCGTCGACACCAGATCCGCGCGGGCATGGCGCACGAGGGACATCCACTTGTCGGCGACACGCTTTACGGCGCCGCACCCGCGGGCGCGGGTGTCCATCTGCACGCATGGCGGCTTGACGGCGACGACTCGTCCATCAACGCGTTGATCGAAGCGCCGGCGCCCGCGTGGGCGCGGTGAATTCGGAGAAGGGTGAGCCTAGAGCGCGCCCCAGTTCGCAAGCAGTATCGCGAGATCGGCGGCGTCGACGATGTCGTCGCTGTTGAGATCGCCGCTTGGTGGGTTGGAAAGTCCCCACAGCGAAAGTAGCAGCGACAGGTCTGCAGCGCCAACGCTGCCATCGAGATCGAGGTCTCCGTCTGCAAGATCGCACGGGTCGGGCCGGTCGTTCCCGTTCTCGTCCTCCGCTCCGTCGTCCACATCGCAGGAATCGAGCCGCGCATTGCCGTTGCAGTCGAGCGACGGATCCTGCGTGAGCTCGCAGGAATCGATGCGGCCGTTTGTGTCGCAATCGATGGCGGGGTTCGCGGTGATGTCGCAGGAGTCAATACGCCCGTTGCCGTTACAGTCTCGTGTCGGATTGTCGGTGAGATCGCAGGCGTCGAGTCGCGCGTTTCCATCGCAGTCGCGGCTAGGGTCCGCTGTGATTTCGCAGCGGTCGAGTGCAGCATTCGCATTGCAGTCGAGCAGAGGATTTGCGGCGATCTCGCAGAGATCGATTTTCCCATTCGTATCGCAATCAATGGGAGGAGTTGCCGCGATGTCGCAGGAATCGAGGCGCGCGTTTCCGTTGCAGTCGAGTGTTGGGTCATCGGCGAGATCACAGGTATCGAGCCGCGCGTTTCCGTTGCAGTCGCGCGTCGGGTCCGCTGCAATTTCGCATCGGTCGGGGACGCCGTTCGCGTTGCAGTCGACCTCTGCGCCCGAGGCGATCTCCCATGCGTCGGGGACGCCGTCGCCGTCGCAGTCGGGTTTGCAATCGTCAGGAATGCCGTCACCGTCGAGATCCTCTTCCGTGCCGCTCGTGATATCGCAGGAGTCGGGAATCCCATTGGCGTTGCAGTCGAGCGACATGCCGTCTGCGAGGTCGCAGTCGTCGGGCCTGCCATTCGCGTTGCAGTCGAGTTCCGTGCCATCTGCGATCTCGAACAGGTCGCAGATGCCGTCGAGGTCGCAGTCGCCCGTCAGCGTGTTGCCGCCGAGGTCTTCGAAGTTTCCAATGAGGTTGAGCGGCGTATTCCCACAGAATGATGAGTCGCGAATCGCTGTCGATATCGCGTTGCGAAGCTCGGCGCCGCCCGCGCCGTCGGCTGTGTCGCAGCTGTTGCGTACGACGACCGTGTCCTCGATGCGCAGAGTGCCCGCGGACGCGATCGCCCCGCCGGTCCCGGAGGCACTGTTCCATTCGAACATGCACCGCACAAGCTGCGTCGGAGCGTCTGTTCCGCCGCCTACAAACAGTCCACCGCCGTCGCCAGCGGTCGCGTGGCCAGCAATGAAGTTGCAGTTTCGGAAAATCGGTGCCCCGCCAAACACGGCAGCAGCGCCGCCTTGCGGAGCGCGACAATCATCGAGTGAGCAGCGATCGAAGAGCGGCGATGCATCGACAACCAAGATGCCTCCGCCCGCAGTCGTTGGTCGACCGCCGGCGATGTACGCGCCTTCGATCACGCACTGTGAAGCGTTCGGTCCACGGATTTCGATGCAGCGCGGGTTCGGCTCGACCTCGGTTGGAGTTGCAATCACCGCCCACCAACCGTTCTGCTCAATCGGGCGGAGTTCAAGAGAGCGTCCGATCAACGCGAATGGTGGAAACCCCAACGCATCGATCCGAATGATCGCTCCATCCGGCGCCGCGTCGATCGCAGCCTGAATGGTTTGGTACCCCGACCCGCCGACGATGAATTGACATTCATCAGGCACGCCGTTGCCGTCAAGATCTGTCGAGCGACCCGATGAGATGTCGCAACTGTCAAAGAGTAGGTTGTGGTTGCAATCGAGCGGTGAGCCGCCTGCAAGGTCACAACTATCTGGCCGATCGTTGTTGTTGCAATCCTCAACCCAACCGTTTCCTGTTTCGCAACTATCGAGGACTTGGTTTGCGTCGCAATCGCTCGCAGCGGGTAAGCCGTGATAGTCAAGCGAGATGCAGACTGCGCTCTCTGGGCATTCCTCAACCGAAACGGGACCAGAGGGCGCAATCGTGACGGTGATCGTGCCGTCTGCGACGATCGCGTCGAAGTCGGAGTGTTCGATCGAGAGGTGCATCGTTTCGGCGATGGCTGGGCAATCGAGTCCATCTTCCACGAAGACGAAGATCGGCGGTCGGTCATCGATGATGACTCCGATGTATTCCGATTGCGCGCCAAGGTCTGCGCGGATCTCGATGCGGAGTTGGGGCGGCTCAGCGTATGTGGGCAGCAGTCCTTCCATTGTTGTAGAGACTGGTGCCCCGAAGCCAACAGGCCCGATCCAACCCGAACGACGCACGATGCGCACAGCACCCTCGC
>JASGCF010000041.1:0-6635 GCA_030054275.1 Limnohabitans sp.
CGCAGACCGACTCGGCAGCGTGAGTGCAAACGGCTCGCCAGAGATCTTCTTCAAGACCGATGCACTGGTTGCAAGCATCTTCAATCCACTGGTGGAGGCCACCGCAACCGATGCTGCGTCGGCCGTGCGCTCGAGTTACGCCGTGATGCGAGGCGTGACCGGATCGACTTGCACGATTTCCCTGAAAGAGAACGGACCGAATGTCGGCTTCAACGGCTTCCAGATCATCGACGAAGGCAATGACTGCCCTGCGGATCTCGACGGCGACGGGTTGATCTCGGCGTCCGATCTCTCCGCCCTACTCGGTGCATGGGGTACGCCCGATGCGGATATCGATGGCGACGGCGTCACGGCAGCCAGCGACCTCTCTGCCCTCTTGGCAAGTTGGGGTGCCTGTCCGTAACGGCACCCGCAACGGTCGTTTCCAACGAGATCAATCTTTCCAGCGACGCGGGATCACCCGCGTCGTTGGCCTTTTTGTGCGTGTTGTTGCCTCTATCCGATAGATCCAACATGGCAAGCAAAGGCAGCAGCGGCAGTTCTGGCAAGACGATTCTGATTCCCCTTGCGCTGTTGAGCGCGTTCCTGTTCTTTCAGACCTTCGGGATGCTCCCGACCTCTGTGAACGATGACATCGTGCGCTGGGCAAGTTGCGCCACCTTTGCGGTCGCGGCCGTGATGTTCGGGAAGGACGGCAGCGCCATCTGGTGCGGCCTGTGCGCTGCCATGGCCGTCGTGCTGAATCCGCTCTATCCACTGGCCTTGGGCGACCTCTTCAGTGGCACCAAGATCCTGGGTGGCGTGATCGCTGGAGCCGCGGTCGTTCGGAACTGGTAGGTCGGCGTCGGAAGCCCGATAGGTCGTTTCTGCGCGTCACCGCCGCGAAACGAAACAGAAATTTCCACCTTTGGCGCGACACGGTCGTCCCCCTTGCCGAATGAAGAGAACCTGCTATCTTTCGCGACCCGCGAGCGATCGTGGGTAGGCAATTGCGGGTGTAGCTCAGTGGTAGAGTGTCACCTTGCCAAGGTGAATGTCGAGGGTTCGAATCCCTTCACCCGCTTCGAAAGCAGAAAAACCGAAGGTACACCTTCGGTTTTTCTACTTTTTGAAGCGTGTGGGTCCTCCATCGCTTCGCTCGGAGGACTGTCCGGCGCGAGGCGCCGGACAAGGTCTTTACGTTTCGTCCTGTGGACGAAATTCGAATCCCTTCACCCGCGCTTCGCAACTGGCGGCGTTCGTCAATCGCGTGAATCTCGCTTGACCCGACCCGAAGTCAGCACCACCATTCGGCATGCCCAACGCGCGGTACGCCCGGAACCCGTTCCAAACTAGGCTCAAGAGAATCGCTGCGCGCGGAGTTCTCCCCGCGGTTTTCGTTGTCGCTGTCGCAGCCCCTTGCAGCATCGCGTCAACGGCTTTCGCTGATGAGATCACCAATCCAGGCGTGCGCACCTGGGGCATGGTTGGATTCTCCAACGCAGAACGCCTTGGCCGCGTCACGCAACTTTCTGCGGGATTCGCGCACATGGCTGCGATCCTTCCGAACGGAACCGTCGCGTGTTGGGGTGAGAACGCTTACGGGCAGTGCGTGGTGCCGGCGGGTCTTGGCGCTTGCACGCGCGTTGCGGCCGGCGGTCGCCACACCGTTGCGGTACGCGCGAACGGTGTGGTCACGGCCTGGGGCGAGACGACCTTCGGACAAACCAATACGCCGCCCGATGTCGGCGTTGTTGCGGATCTCGCTGCTGGGTTCCGCCACAATGTTGTCGCTCGCACCAACGGCACCGTGCGATGTTGGGGTTGGAGCAGCCACGGGCAGTGTGATCCTCCAACCGACCTCGCCAATGTCGTCCAAGTTGCGGCAGGCGAAGTTCACACTGCAGTGCGCCGAAGCGACGGAACGGTCGTCTGTTGGGGCGCCGACTTCGCGGGACAGAGCACCGTGCCAAGCGCTGCGGTTGGGCTGGTGGACCTTGCGTGCGGTTCAACCCACACCGTCGCGCTGCGGAGTGATGGACGCGCGATCTGTTGGGGCGGAAACGAATTCGGCGAATGCGCTGTTCCCGCTGGCCTCGGCCCTTTGAGTGATATTGCGGCTGGCGCGGATCACACCGTCGCGCGCCGCGCAGATGGCTCTATCGCCTCATGGGGCCTGAACAGTTTCAATGTGCTCGTCACGCCGCCGCTGCCGAGCCCCGCTGTACAAGTTGTGGCTGGCATTCAGAACAGCGCAGCCCTTTGCGCAGACGGTTCGTTCGTCGCATGGGGCCGCGACGATCGTGGTCAGGGAACGACTTCTGAAGACATGGAAACACCCGTGCAGATTTCCACGGGATTTGCGCACTATGTCATGGTCGACGAAGTTGGGGAAGTGCGCTGCATCGGTTCGAATTCGGACGGACAGTCGAGGCCGCCCGCAACGCTCGAGAGCGCCCTCGCTGTCAGCGCCGGAGGTCTTCACTCTGCCGCGCTCCTTCAAGATGGCAGTGTTGTTTGTTGGGGCGACAACGACCTCGGTCAATGCAATGTGCCTCCATCGCTTTTGGATGTTGCGAAACTCGACTGCGGCAACTTCCACAACCTTGCGATCCGAACCGATGGCTCGCTTGTTGCGTGGGGCTGGAACGCTTTCGGCCAATGTGATGTGCCGCGTCGACTTGGACCTGTTGTCGAGGTTTCGGCCGGCGAGCGTCACTCGATGGCCATCGACACGCAGATGAACGCGGCTGCATGGGGCGACAACACCTACGGACAGTCGACTCCCCCACTTGGTCTGCCACACACGGTCAAAGTTGCAGCTGGCATCTATCACAGCGTCGCACTGCACGCAGATGGGACGATTTCTTGTTGGGGTCGCAACCACCTTGGGCAGTGCGATGTGCCCGCATTCATGCGACGCGCCACCGATATCGCAGCTGGCTTTGGTCATACAGCCGCGCTGACAGACATCGGAACTGTGGTGACATGGGGCGAAGACACACAGGGACAGCGCTCACAAGCGGTCGCACTCTCGCTTGGCGCGCGTCTTGACTCCGCATTCTGGTCTGCGGCGATTGTTGTGGCGCCGTGCGCAGATTCTCCCGCAAATCTCAGCGAATGCTCGTGCGGCCCTTATCAAGTGGACTCGAACGAAGACGGCGTCGCGGATTGCCTCTCGCTTCGATTCGGGGATCTTGATCTCGACGGCATCGTTGGCGCTGCGGATCTCTCACTCCTCCTTCTCCGGTGGAACGAGGAGGGCACCGTCCCGGGCGACCTCAATCGCGACGGCGCGGTAGGCGCGGCGGATCTTTCACTGCTGCTCTTGCGTTGGGGGCAAGGCTTTTAGATGCGAAGGCTTGTAGATGCGAAGGCTTGTAGATGCGAAGGCTGCTCGGTGCTCAGCAAGTTCCCCACGCGCCGAGCAACGCAGCGAGGTCTGCTGCATCCGTATTCCCATCGCCGTTCACATCGCCCGCTGCGGTACCCCACGCACCAAGGAGCGACGCGAGGTCTGCAGCGTCCACCGTTCCGTCATCGTTCAAATCGGGTGGGCACGGAACTGCAGGCGAAACAGCGCTCAGAACGAGATCGTCGAAGTAGCCGAACGCGTTCGAAGCTCCGGGAGTTGCATCTGTGGTTGCGAACAGATTCGACGCGTAGAGCGCACCGAATGCGGTGGTGGTGTGGTTCGCGACGACCGAGCCGTTCAACGACAACGACCCTTCGCCGTTTGCCACATTCCAACGGTAGATGAACTCGTTCCATTGGTTGAGCGATGCGGATACACCAGTTGCAACCCGATTCGCAGCGGCGTAACCGCCGTTCAACAGCGAAATGGCGCCAGTTTGCGCGCTCACAAGAAAGCCGCCCGAAGTTTCAAATGAACTCTTCGAAATCATGATGCCGAAGGTCGATGTCACGCGTTGCGCGCTTGGTACGAACACCTTGATGCGCGTCTCAAGCACCGTGTTCCCGCCAACGCTGGCAGCAGCCCATTTGCCGCTATTGAGAAGATCAAGCCATGCTTTCGAGCGCCCGTTGTTGAACTTCTCTGTTGTGAGGCGCACCATCTTGCCGGCACCGCCCACTGGGTCGACGCCCGGTGCGGTTCCTGGCCCAATGACGCTCGCCGGAACAAACGGTGCGTTGGTCGAGCCGCTTGTCGCCCATGTTCCGCCGATCCCAGTGAAACCAACTTGGCCAGAGAGGTTGCCGACGGCGTAGTCGTCAAACGAGGTCACGACGATATCGGTGGCAGCTGCAGAGAACGCAAGCACCCCAGCGCAAGCCGCCGCGAGCGCAGCAACGATGGGAGGTCGTGCGAATGAGGAAACGCGCGAAGTACTTCGGTTCATGCTGCGAGAGTACTGCGTCCGCGCGACAATTCCATGTACTGGCACGGGAAAACCGATTCGCAGATTCTTCGCGCTGCGTGCGAGGCGACGCAACATCCCGTAACCTCCGCACATGGGCTGCCTTCGCATCGTCGCCGCAATTCCACTCGGGCTTCTTGCGATGGGGGCGACTGTTGCTCTGTGCGAAAGCATCTCACACGCTGCATTCCCAACAAGCGACGAAATGCGCGCAGCGGTCGAAGCGCTGATGAAGGATCCGCAGTCGAGTGCTGCGCGGGATGCAGTGCTCGCGGCGATACCGACAGCGCCCGTCCTATCGTTCGCCTCGCTTGTTATCGGATGGGCGCTCGGTGCTGCAGTCGGCGCGTTCGTAGCCGTCCGCGTTGCTGGCGCACTTCGATTGGGATTTGCGCTCGCGATGGCTGTGCTTGCGACCGCAACGGTTGGAATCAATCTGTTCTTGATCCCCCACCCAAGTTGGATGCCGCTTGTTGCTTGCGCGTCGACTTTTGGAACTGCGCTCTTCGCCGGCTTGCTTGGGTCGAAGCGACCCGCAACACCGAAGGCCTCGTAAGGCTTCGGAGGACCTCGTCGGGCGCGCGCAATTCGGCGCGAACTCGCCGACGAGACTCACGAACGGGCCCAAAACATGCCGAATGAGCGATCGGGGGGCGTGTCATCGTCGTACGGCCGAACCCGCGATTGTTCGCGGAGAGCTTTTCGACCCCCCAGACCGTCCCGCCTGAACGCTCATGCCCACCTTCCTGCCCATCCTCGCACAGGCCCGCGGTACCTCCGCGGACATTGGCTCGCAGGCGAGCGCATTCCTCGACCTCATCATCACCCCGACAGGGTTCGCGATGGTCTTCTTGGGTCTCGGCGTGCTTGCGTTGGCGTTGGTTTCGCGCGCTGGAACGACTCTCGTCGCGTCGTTCACCATCTTCTTGCTCTCGATGATGCGCACCGAATCGAAGTGGAGCGACAACACGCTCATTCCCCCACTCGAAACGCTTCGCGTCTTCTCGCGTCCACTCGCATTCGCGCTGCTGATCGTGCTCGCATTGCGCTCGCTGGCATTCGTGCGCGGCACGAGACAGGTCTTTTTGTTCCTGCCGGCGGTGTTGTTCCTCGCCTACGAGTTGTATTACGTCACCATGCTTGGCGCATTCGTTGATCCATTCCGTGGAATCTTCGGTGCGATGTGCTACATCGCGACAGTCGCTGCGTTCGTGCTCGGTCTTCCAAGGCTGCTCCAAGACGATGAGAATCCTGATGCGTACCTCAAGATCTTCGCCATCGCTGGATTGATGTTCATCGGTGCCAATCTGCTGCAACTTGGTGGCGGTTACTACAACGCGGTCATTCAAGGCCGACTCACCGGTATCTCTGGCAACGCACAGCAGTTCGCAATGACCTGCTGCATCTTCGTGATCGTGGGTTGTTACTTCTTCGCGAGTGGCGCGACGGGTTCATGGACCAAGTGGCTTGCAGGTCTCGCCCTTGGTGTCCTTGGACTTTTCTTACTGTGGAGCGGCTCGCGAACAGGTGCCGTCTGCTCGGTTGTCATCATTTTGGCGTATTTCCGCACAAAACTTGGTCGTCTGGCACTGCTCGGTATCGTCGGCGGCGCTGCATTCGCGGGCGCGATTGCGGTCTTCGGCGAGAGTCTCGAAATTGTCGAACGATTCTTCCGTGGCGGTGACACGCGCTCAGAGGTGTGGTCGGCAGCGCTTTCAGATTTCGCGCGATCCCCGATTGTTGGGCAGATCCCCTTCTCCAACGACGACACGCTGAACTTCACAGAGTCCACCTATCTGCGCACGCTTGCTCTGATGGGTGGTATCGGTGGCGCGCTACTGCTCGGTCTGCTGCTGTCGTGGCTCGGGTTTACGACGCGCGTCTGGCGTATGGGCCGGTCGATCCCCGCGCTTGCCTCACTTTCAGATGTTGTCATCGCAGGAACAGCGTTCTTCATGGTCGCCAACATCGGCGAGGGACTGATGCTGGGCGTGCTCACCGTGTTCATTCCGTTCATCTATGCCATCTTTGCAACGGGTGCATTTGTGCTTGATGCCGGCGCTCGCCACATCGCGTGGCGCGATGAACAGGGCTGGGATGAGGAACATGATCACGCTGGCGACGACGATTGGCACGACAATCACGAGAGTGCTGACGAGTATCTCGTCGGCACGGCATGGACAACCGATGCGACAGCGGTCGCTCGCACCTCTCCAAGTCTTCGCTTGAAGCACGAGGGCGATCACAACACTTAGTACAGCGTGCGCAGCGCGTGCA
>JASGCF010000041.1:6735-13485 GCA_030054275.1 Limnohabitans sp.
AGATCGATCATGTGCGGACTGAACGGCATCATCTCCTACAAACATGACGCGCCACCGATTGACGCGGAGGAGTTGCGCCGTACGCGCGATGCCATGACGCCACGCGGCCCTGACGGGTTCGGCGAGTGGATTGCAGGCGAAAAATCAGTTGGTTTGGCGCATCGACGACTTTCCATCATTGATCTTTCCGAGGGCGGCGCACAGCCGATGCACGATCCAGAGTCTGGCTCTGTGATTGTCTTCAATGGTGAGATTTACAACTACCTTGAGATTCGCAGCGATCTCGAAGCGCGCGGACATGTGTTTCGCTCTGGAAGTGATACGGAAGTGTTGTTGCGCGGATATCTCGAATACTCGACAGCACTGCTTCCGATGTTGCGCGGGATGTTTGCCTTTGCGATTTGGGATGCGCGCAAACGCGGGCTGCTCCTCGCGCGCGACCCGCTTGGCATCAAACCGCTGTATCTCGCGGATGACGGCAAAACGCTTCGTTTCGCCTCGCAAGTTCGTGCATTGCTCGCTGGCGGCGGGGTCAAAGATCTGCGACCAGATCCCGCGGGCCGCGTTGGCTTCTATCTTTGGGGCAGCGTTCCTTCGCCCTACACGCTGTATCGCGGCATTCATGCGCTGCCAGCAGGACACTCGATTTGGGTTGATCGCGCCGGAGTTTCAGCGGAGAAACAGTACTTCGATCTGAACGCTGAGTTTCGCGCAGCAGAACGCATGTCCGCGTATCCCGTGAGTCTCGATGAGGGACGCGAACTGCTCCGTGCAGCGTTGTCCGACTCTGTGCGACATCACTTGATTGCAGATGTGCCCGTTGGCGTGTTTCTCTCAGCCGGCATCGACTCAAGTTCGATTGCGTCGCTTGCGAGCGAACATGTTTCGGGCGGAACTGTCGAAACACTCACACTCGGTTTCCGCGAGTTTGCGGGCACAGCACAAGACGAAACGCCGCTTGCTGCCGATATTGCGCGACTTTTGAAAGCGCGTCACCGAACGATCAACATCTCGCGCGAGCAATTCACAGCGTGGATTCCGCAGATTCTCGCGTCGATGGATCAACCATCGATCGACGGTATCAATAGCTTCTGTATCTCAGAGGCAGCGAAGGAAGCTGGCCTGAAGGTCGTGCTGTCGGGTCTTGGTGGCGACGAGATTTTCCGCGGGTATTCGACCTTCCGAGATGTTCCGAAGCATGTCGCTCGCACGAAAGCGCTTGCGAGTATTCCAAAGTTTGGTGCGCTGAGTCGATTGCTTGCAACGCCGTTTGCGTCGCGCTCACGGCTTCCAAAGGCGGCTGGAATCCTTGAGTATGGCGGCTCGATCGCGGAAGCGTATCTATTGCGCCGCTGCCTCGTAGGTCCGTGGGAATTAGAAAACTATCTCGATCGGGATCTCGTGCGCGAAGGACTTGAGCGACTCAAGCCCGTCGAGCGATTGCAGGCGCTTGTTGAAGGACTTCGCGATCCGATGTTGCAAGTCGCGATGCTGGAAACTTCGATGTACATGCGAAACCAATTGTTGCGCGATTCCGACTGGGCAAGCATGGCGCACTCGATCGAACTTCGTGTGCCGCTCGTTGATGCAACGCTTCTGCGATCGGTCTTACAACTTGTCTCGCGAGGATTTGTTGCAACGAAGGCAGAGGTCAGTCGCGCTACAAATCCTGCGATTTACGCGATGCTTTCGAGTCGCCCTAAGACTGGCTTTGCGATTCCAGCCGTTGCGTGGATGCAAAGCGAACTCGCAACGCCGAAGACCGCTGGCGGGGCCTCACGCGTCTGGGCGAAGTTCCTTGATGAACGATTCAGCGGGCGATGAGCCGTTCATGAAGTCTGTCGTCCAAACCATTCCCTCTATCGCCGAGGTCTCGAGCGGACCGAGTTACTCTGTGGTGCGACTCTGTGATGGGCTCACAGCGCGCGATTGCTCCCTCACGCTCGCTGCACTCGACAGCCCAGGTCATCGCGCGACCCCGCCTTACACGAAGCTCTTTCCGCGCGCATTCGGACCCGCAAGACTCGGCCGCTCGCCCGCGATGCACCGGTGGCTTGAGTCTGAAGCGCGTGCCGGAAAAATCGGGCTGCTGCATAATCACAGTTTGTGGATGATGCCGAATGTGTATCCCGGACGCGTCGCTGCCAAGCACCGCATTCCGTATGTGGTTGCACCGCGCGGCACCTTTGCCGAAGCCGCGTTCGTGCGTGGCTCGATGGTGAAGCGTTTCTTTTGGCCTATTTTGCAGCGACCAGCGCTTCACGCGGTCACGCTCTTTCACGCGACGGCCGAAAGCGAGCGAGATGACATCCGTCGCGTTGGCTACAAGCAACCTATCGCGATCTTGCCCAACGGCGTGGATCTCGCGCCGCTCGTACGCGTTCCAAGCGAGCAACCAACGCTTCTCTTTCTCGGGCGCGTTCATCCTTCGAAGGGTGTCGATCTCCTGTTGCGCGCGTGGGCCGAACTCGAATCGCAACGACCAACTTGGCGGCTTCGTATCGTCGGACCCGACAACGAGGGTCACCTCGCGAAGATGCGCACGCTTGCTGCAGAATTGCGCGTACAACGCGTGCAGTTCGATGGCCCGCTGACAGGCAAAGCGAAACTCGAGGCATACAGCGCAGCCTCGCTTTACATTCTGCCAAGCCACTCGGAGAACTTCGGCCTCACCGTTGCAGAAGCGCTCTCTGCGGGGACGCCCGCGATCGTGACGCAAGGTGCGCCATGGAGCGGATTGCGCGCGCATCGATGCGGATGGTGGATTGAACGAAGTGTCGCATCCATTCGTGACACGCTGCTTGAGGCGACAGCGCTGCCGAGCGCTGCGCTCGCGGACATGGGGCTTCGCGGCCGCGCCTGGATGGAACAGGATTTCGCGTGGGATTCGATCGCAGACAGAATGCTTGCAACATACGAGTGGATTCACTCCGGACTTCCATCCGCGCGAACTCCAGCGTGGGTCGACTGCGTGTGATTTCAGTATCGAACATGAGCCACCGATGAATGCTTCCTCATCCCTCGATTCTTCTCCGGAACGCGCGACCGCTGCTGCGCCTGCGTCGACATGGCAACGCGGCACAGCGCCGGTTGCCGTTGTGATGATCTCGCTGAATGAGGCGCACAACATGGAAGAGGTTTGCGCCAACCTCAAGGGTTGGGCACAGGAGGTGTGGCTTGTCGACAGTTACAGCAAGGACGACACCGTCGATATCGCGCTGCGCCACGGAGTGCGCGTCGTGCAGCGGAAGTTCAAGGGCTTTGGTGATCAATGGAACTTCGCCCTCAGCGAACTGCCAATCACAGCGCCTTGGATTATGAAACTCGATCCAGACGAGCGTCTCACCGACCAATTGAAGCAGCAAATTGAAGCGTCCGTTCAACAACCTCATGTCGATGGCCTGAGTGTGACACACCGACTCTGGTTCATGAATCGGCCTCTTCCGGTGCGCAAAGAGTTCCTTCGCGTCTGGCGTACGGGTAAAGGTCGCTTTACCGCGATCGATGTCAACGAACATCTCATTGTTGATGGCTGCATCATTCAACTTTCAGGTGAAGTAGAACACCGTGACAGTCCGAGCCTTGAGCACTGGCTTTACAAACAAAACAAATACACCACGCAAGAAGCGATTGGGCTTGCACGCGGTGGCATGTATGCGGTCAAGCCTCATCTCTTTGGCGGCGCAGTCGAGCGACGCATGTGGCTCAAGCGCGTTTTCTTTCGATTTCCGCTGCGGTACCAACTGTACTTCTTGCAGACTCTGCTTCTGACAGGTGCGTGGAAAGCAGGTCGTGTCGGATTCATCTGGTCGGCGCTTCGAACCGATGTGCTGCGCTTGGTTGAGTACAAGGCACTCGAAATGAAGTGGTCAGGCAAAGAGCCGGCAAAGGTGGAATTTGGTGCCGGCGTTCCCGATCCACGCGTACCGCAATATTGATCCACGCGTACCGCAATATTGATCCACGCGTACCGCAATATTGATCACGCGTATCGCAATATTGATCACGCGTACCGCTGTGCCGACTGCAGCGTCGCCGCTAGAAACTCGCGCCGATGCGAAGCCAAACCACTGCTTCGCCTGTCGAGCCGAGATCAGAATCGTTGGTGCGAGATCCTGTCGTGTCGCTCCACTCGAAATCGACATCGCGGCCGACATCCTGCGAGAGATCGCCCAAGACTCGTATCGGATCGCCCACAGACCAACCGCTTCCAAGCGAGAGATCCCACGATTTCGACAAGCGCACATGCGTTTGCACACCGAAGTGCCAATCAAGCGCGTGTGCGGGTCTGCGCGCCGCGATCTCACCTGCGAGATCTCGATCGGCCGTGAGATCGAGCGCACCTCGCAACACTTGTGACGCGAACGGCATTGGGTCGACCTGAAACACCCCGTCCATCGTCCAACCAGTCGCGAGAGGAATCCGACCCACGACCGAACTCGGTTGATTGCGATCCCAAAGAATCGCGACATCGTCGAGTCTTGCGTGCACTGGGATATTGGCAACCGGACTCAGCGCAAGAACTGCGGAGAGAGTCACCGAGGCTTGACGCGAGCGAAGCGCGCCACAACCCAAGATGGCCGTACGACGCAACGCTGAAAGATCTTGGATATCAGTCATGCGAATGGGACGGAGGACACCCTCGCCGTGTTCCGCAAATTGCCAGAATCAAAGAGGTTTCGAGCGACAAATCTCTTCGCCTGTTGATGGGTGCCGAGAAGTACTTTCGTTCGTTTGTTCCGCGTCCAAAAAACGCGCGACAGAAGCATCACGACCTGAAAAGAAGGCTGCTGTTTTACCGACGAATTCCACGCGTCCCTCGTGTATCAACGCCACACGATCTGCAATGTCGCGCGTCAGTTGAAGATCGTGTGTCACCACAACCAAGGTCATTGCGCGCGCCGATGCAAGATCGCGCACAAGCGCACCAATCTCGCGAGTGCGTTGCGGGTCAAGCGCACTGGTTGGTTCGTCAAGGAGCAGCACTTCGGGCTCATTCGCCAGCGCTCGCGCGATCGCAACCCGTTGTTGCTGACCGCCAGAAAGTTCGGTGACGCGATGCGCGAAGAAGTCCTGCATTCCGACCCGCGCAAGCGCAGCACGAGCGCGATCCGCTGCTTCACGCGCACCAAGGCACCCGCCACGGTGCGCGCCGTACCGCGGACCTATTGCGCAGTTCACCCCAACTGAAAAATGCGGAAAGAGACTTTCATTTTGGAACACAAGACCAACGCGTGTGCGATAGGCACAGAGCGCCTGCTCGTCGCTCGTTGAAAGCCGCCCATGTTGCCGCGGCAATCGCACAGAGACGCCATCAAAGCGCATGGTTCCCGCATCGATCGACTCAAGCCCGGCAAGAATAGAAAGTAGCGTGCTCTTACCGCATCCATTCGCACCGACAATCGCAAGGACTTCGTTCTGATGGATCGAGAGCGAAGCACCCTGAAGCGCAACGCGGCCGTTCGGCCAACGCTTCACGAGACCTTCAGCAGAAAGGACGACGCGCTCGTTCATCGTGTGGCTCCTTCAAAGCGAGCGAATCTCCCAGTCGATTCGCGAAACCCGCGCGCGCGAGCAAGGCGACGAGCGATCAGATCCGCAGCAAGCGAAAGAACAAGGTAGTACGCCGCAGCCGCCACGAGCACCGTTGGAACCATGAAGGTTGCCTTTCCGATCCCAAGTGCCACTTGCATCAGTTCTGGAACCGCAATCAAACTCACCAAACTCGAGTCTTTGATCATGCTGTTGAGATCGTTGATTGTCGCAGGCAGCACCGTGCGAAATCCCTGTGGAAGTTCGATCTTCCAGAGCGTCGTGCGACGCGAAAGCCCCAGCGCAAACGCTGCTCTACGCTGTCCTTCTGGCACGGCGTCGAGACCAGCGCGCTGCACTTCCGCTTCATACGCGCCGTAATTTCCGGCGAGCACGATGATCGCAACGAGAAACGCAGGCCATGTGAGTGCCGCTTGTAGATCGAGAATCTCATTAAGACTCGGTGCGCGTCCCGCCAACCACAATCCGAGCGCTGGCAACGAGTAGTAGACGAGATAGAGCTGAACCAAAAGTGGCGTTCCGCGCACGACAGCCACATAGACGCGCGCCGGCCACGCGATGCGGCGAGCATTCGAGCGCATCGCGATCGCAAGCAGCACTCCCAGTGCCACGGCAAGCGGCATGGCAAGAATTGTCAGCAACACCGTGTGTATGCACGCCTTCGCAAGCGCCCACAAGACGGCGGGCCACGCGAACGCCCGCAATGCAGCCGTGCCCTCGGCACTCGCAACTGTTTCAACCTCGCTTGCATCAGTGCGTTGATCGACGATTCCAATCGATGTCTGATCAAGCGTCCAAATCTTCCAGCGTCGATAGAGAAGAGCGAGTTCACCGGAAGACTTCAATGTCGTGAGTGCGCGATCAAACTCAGCACGCCGCGCATCGTCGCCCTTCCGAAAAAGTGCCGCGTAATGGCCAGTTTTGCCGAGTGTCGGAAGGTTCAAAAGTTCCGCATCGCTACCTGCGTAATAAGCAGCAACAATTGAATCTTGTACAACGAGGTCAACCCGCTTTGCCTTCAGTTCTGCGTAGGGTGTAAGACCGTCGTCGTATTCGCGAATGAGTTCGCGCGGCCAACCGAACTCAAGCAGCACATCCACGCTTGCGGCACCGTTGAGCGTCGCAACCGGAGCAAACACTGAAACACCCTCACCGCCACCACGCGTCGCTGCAAAGTCGGGAAACCGATCACGATCG
>JASGCF010000368.1 GCA_030054275.1 Limnohabitans sp.
GCTTCCGATGGTGCTGGTTGCTGTCGAGTTTCTGCGCGGTGACTTGGTGTGCTCGGGTTACGCGTGGTTCTTTGCGGCCCACCCCATGGTCGAATGGCCTGCGTTTGTACAAATCGCCTCGCTCGGTGGAGGTTGGCTCGTTTCATTGCTCGTTGGGGTTGTCGCAGGTGGGCTGGCGGACGCGGTGCTTCGAACGGGGCGCGTGCGCGTACTCAGTCCCGTTGTCGCGCTCGTCATGCTCGGTGCGTTTGTTGGTTGGGGCTCGATGCGATTGAGCCAAGCCGACGAGCGTGAGGATCGATCGTGGGAAGCACTGATCGTGCAGACGAATCTGCCGATGTCGAACAAACTCGCATGGGCGCCGGAAGCACAGATCGAAGATTTCCGCGCATTCGCCGCACTCACCGTTGAGGGTGCGCGGAGGGCGTTCGCCGAAGGCCGATCGCCGCAGATTGCGATTTGGCCAGAAACCGCGGTGCCTGGCTTTGGGTTTGAGCCCGAGTCGCTGAACACCCTTCGAGACGGCAGCATCTACCCCGGTGATCGATTCTTGACGGCCCTCATGCAGATTTCAGAGGCGATTGGCCGCCCGATGCTTGTCGGTTCACCGGCATACACAGATTTACGCGTCGAACAGCAGCAATTCGTTTGGGACCGTCAATTCAACAGCGCGTACATGGTTGATCGTGACGGCGTTCACGGACGCACCGACAAGATTTTCCTCACGCCGTTTGGGGAAACCATGCCAATCATTTCGCGGTGGGATTGGCTCGAAGCGCGTCTTCTCGATCTCGGCGCTGCTGGGATGACCTTCGATTTGGAAGAAGCCGATGCGCCGCGGCGATTCACATGCAGCGCATCTGATGTGGGGTCAGCCGACGCAACCCTCGGCATCAAACCTCCAGATTCCATCGTGCGAATTGGCGTGCCGATTTGCTTTGAAATCACGGCGCCGTGGGCATCGCGTCGCATCGCATTTGAGGGTGGTCAACGACAGGCGGATGTCCTCGTGAACATTTCGAACGACGGATGGTTTGGCCCTTCGGACGCTGGCCGTCGGCAGCATGTGCAGGTTGCACAACTGCGAGCCGTCGAATTGGCAACTCCCGTCATTCGCTGCGCCAATACTGGATTTTCCTGCGTCATCGATCGGTTCGGGCGTCATGGCTCACTGCTACCAGCGCGTGAGGCGGGAACCTTCGTGGCAGCGGTCACGCCGGCAACAGGAGTTCCGCTTGCCAGCGTTGTTGGCGATCTCGTTGCATGGATCGCGTTGGTCGCCAGCGGGGGATTGGTCTGGCTTGGCGCAGTCCGGCTGCGTGGGATTGGTGCATGATCCGATGCACATTTTGATGCACGATCGGACGCATGCAGTTGCGCGAGCGCTTCGAGCGTTCCCGCCCGATTCTTCTCGCGCGTGCGTGGCGACATCGGATCACCGTTGACGACGCGCGCTGAGCTGTCGTGGTATTCTCTGAGACACTCAGAAATTTGTGCGCGGCACGGAGGCCAACATGAAATTGCATGCATGTTCTCATCAGGATTCGCGAAACCCTACGCAGGCTGTCGTGGTCGTGACAACGCAGCGCAGCGTCTTGCGCGTGACGCGCGCGCTGTGCTTGGCCATCGCGGTACCGAGTTTGACCATTGCGTGCACGCGAAACATGGACGCACAATCGGCGCGCGGCGAGTTCAGTTCGAAGCAGCGCTCGATCACGAATGCGCGCGGCGCGTCCTCGACTGGGCAAGCGGCCTCGGGCAACGCGACGCAGTTTGGCTCTTCGCTCGTCACCCCTCAGAGTGGCGAAGTAACGCTATCAACCCAAGAGCCCGTTGATCTTTCGCAGCAACAGGCGCGCGCAGCATCTGAACTCGCTTCGCAACATGAGCAAAGTGCACAGTCGCTCTTGCGCGCCGCATCGCGTTCTTCGTGGGCAGCACTCCGCGCCCACGCGGTTGAGGCCTCTGCGTCGAACGCAGCGTTGCTTGCCGAACTGGTGCCAGCTGCGCTCGCAGACTCGAATCGCGGCGTTCGATTCGTCGCGTGTATGGCGATTGCTGAGCGACCAACCCCAGATCTTTCGATTTTCATCCAGCCGCTCCTCCAAGATGAAAGCGCATCGGTCCGCGCAGCGGCCACGCTTGCGCTTGCGCGTTGCGGGAAGAAGGTTGATCCTTCACCCATCGCCGCAATGGTCTTCGCCAACGATCCAGAAGTGCGTGCAAACGCATATCTCGTGCTTGGTGAACTCGGCAACCCATCTGCGATTCCGATGATTCGCGATTCGCTCGGCAAGGGTCTCGAGTTGATCAATCCTTTGCGTGTGCGGTTGATCGATCTCGCTGCGGCGGAGGCGCTCGTCAAACTCGGCGATCAGCGCGAGGTTGAACCGATTCGCGCCGCACTCTTCGCGCCACCCGAGCAGATGGAACTCACCGTGGTTGCATGCAGTGCGATCGGGCGGTTGAAGGATGAACCCGCGCGCCCGATGCTTGAGCGCCTTTTGTCGGTCGATGGACAAGCGCGTCGCAGTCCCGAGATTCGTTTGTCCGCAGCGCTGGCGTTGGTTGAACTTGGAGGTTCGACAGACGCAGCATTCGCCGTCGCGCGCGAGTACATGGTGAACGCGGATGGACGCGTTCGCGCCTTGGTGGCATCGCTCCTCGGGCGGCTCCGATCGCCACAGGCGGTCGAGGCGTTGGCCGCGTTGGTGCGCGACTCTGACCCAACGGTGCAAGTTGCGGCGGCCGGCGGCCTTGATGCCGCCGAGTTTGGCGAGCCGAACACGCCCTGAATGTCGGGCCGAGTACTGAGCTAAGTACCGAACCAAGTACCGCAAATCGATGCGTCATGAGTCGGGTGATTGGTGAAGTGATCCGTCAAGTCGTTCGTCAGGTGCATCAGCGCGCGATCGGCGAGAACCGCCCGAAGCGCACGACAACTTTCGCCCGAGATCCTGATCATCGGCGCGCTTTCAGAGGAATTCGTTTTCGGACCGTTTGACACCCTCTTGTCGCAAGGGTACAAAACCCGACTTGACAACTGACCCTGAGGTCTCCGCGTTCCGTCTGCTGAGGATAGTTGCTGAAAAGTGAAGTGAGTTTGCGCGAC
>JASGCF010000042.1:0-2585 GCA_030054275.1 Limnohabitans sp.
GGCAGTCCGTCGCAAGAGTTCGGGACGATTGCATTCACGGCGAAGACAGAAGTGAACAAGTTGAATCGCGTGGTCGCCGTGCATGAACTTGAAGTCACTGGCGTGTCGCTGCCCACAGATCCGGCGGCGCAAGATCGCATTGCGCGCGAGATCGAAGAACAAGGTCGCGGAAAGACCATGCATGTGGCGCTCGATCGCCTTGAGGCTGCGGTGCCCACGATGAATGCTGCGCCGAGCGTGGCCGTCGCGCCGCTTCTCAACAATCCGCCCGCGCTCTCGATCGTGTCGACGCCCACGGTGCTCGTGCCGATCCAAGGTCAGCCGACATTCGCAGGGATTCCGGGCACCGCGCTCCAACGCGTGCTCAACACGCCGATGCTGCTTGTTCAGGATGGCGCGAGCAACTGGTGGCTCAAGATTGCGGACGGTTGGATGACCGCCGGTTCCCTGGCCGGGCCGTGGTCGGTGGGCACGGGGACAGCCGATCTCACGACGGCGGCCGAGTGGGCAAAGTCGCAGCCTTCGCTCAATCTCCTCGCGCCAAGTTCGACCGACACAGCGATGCAGTCGAACCAGTCGCAGACGGTGTCGCTTGCGGTGTCGGCGCCGGCGATCGTTGTATCGACCGCGGCCGCCGAGATCCTCGTGACCGAGGGTGCGCCCGTGTGGGCGGCGATCTCGTCGAGCGGACTTTCGTACATTTCGAACACGAGCGCGAACATCTTCCGGCTTGATGCGACTGGTGCGTGCTATGTGCTCGTCTCTGGCCGTTGGTTCACCTCAAGCGGGCTCTCGGGTCCGTGGGCGTATGTGGCGGCGAGTCAGTTGCCGACCGCGTTCATGATGATTCCTAACGACAGCCCGAAGGAGAATGTGCTTGCGTCGATCCCGGGCACCGCGCAGGCGCAGGAGGCCGCGATCGCGAACTCGGTGCCGCAGATGGCACGCGTTCCCGTGACGCAGTCGTTGGCGACACCGACCGTGATCGGCTCGAAGCCCGAGTGGACGAAGATCAAGGGGACGAGTGGCTCCGGTTCGGTCGAGGTGCTCTCGAACTGCGTGACGCCGGTCTTCCGAACCGCGTCGAACACATTCTGGGCGGTGGAGAAGGGCGTGTGGTTCACCGCGACATCGATCGCGGGCCCGTGGAAGGTCGCGTCGTGGGTGGCGCCGATCCTTTACACGATTCCGCCGTCGAGCCCGTACTACTACATCACCTATGTGCGCATCTACAGCACGACGCCGACCTATGTGGTCGTCGGATACACGCCCGGGTACTTCGGCGCGTATGTGCAAGACGGCGTGGTCGTTTACGGCACGGGCTACTGGTATGACCCGTACTGCACATCGGTGTGGGTGCCGGTGCCGATGACCTACGGATGCGGCGCATCGATGTGCTACAACCCGTGGGCTGGTTGGGCGTTCGGATTCGGCTGCGGCATGGCGGTTGGTTGGGCGATCGGCGCGAGCACATGGCACTGCGGACCGTATCCATGTTGGGGTCCGTATTGGGGTGGCTATGGCCCGCACGGCGCATACGCGTGGGGGCCAGGCGGCTGGGCAGCGACGACAGGCAATGTCTACCACCAGTGGGGCAATGTTTCGACGATGTCGCGTTCGAGCGCTGGATACAACGCGTGGACAGGCAATCAGTGGTCGACGCACACCGGCGCTGCGTACAACTCGGCGACAGGTGCGCGCGCGGCGGGTCAGCGCGGCGTGGTGCAGAACGCCTACACGGGTAACTGGGCCGCGGGTGCGCGCGGTGCGGGCTACAACCCTGAGACGGGGAACTATGCGGCCGGCCGTGTTGGCGCCGTAGGTACGCCGGGGCAGACCGACGCGGTGGCCGGTGCCGCGACCGTCGGCAACACGAAGACGGGGCAGAGCGCGTCGGTTGCGGGCGTGAAGACCGACAACGGCGCGTGGGGTGTTGCCAGAGGTTCAGATGGCACCGCTGTGTCGACCGGCAACAATGTGTATGCGTCTCACGATGGCAATGTCTACAAGTACAACGACAGTTCGAGTTCGTGGCAGCAGTACGACAAGTCTTCGGGCTGGAATGATGTGAACGACGCATCGACGAAGAGTTCACTGAGTCAGCAAGCTGCGACGCGCTCGGACGGCGATTGGCGGAGCGCGAACGCGAGCCGCTGGCAGTCGGGTGGCGACGGGTTTGCTGATCGTGGTGGCGACTCGGGCCGCTCGTCGAGCTGGGGCGGCAACTGGGGTGGCGAGTCCGGTCGTTCGTCTGGTTGGGGTAGCGACAGTGGAAGCGGTCGCTTTGGGCGGTCGGGCGGATTCAGCGGTGGATTCCGCGGATTCGGCGGGCGACGCTAGCGAACCGAACCGTGCAACCGAACCGTGCCGGGTAGCTCGCGGGTACGAGCGGGTACAAGCGGGTGCGTACACGGCACCGCATGTGAAGAGCGTAAGCCGCCAAGCGCGCGTGGCTTGCATGTGTGTGCAGCGGTGCCGGGTAGCTCCCGGGTACAAGCGGGAACGAAGCGGTCGCTGCGCGGCACGGTCTGCGGCACGGTCTGCGGCGGTCTGGTGTGATCGGTGTCGTTCGTCCCGTGCCGGGT
>JASGCF010000042.1:2685-13455 GCA_030054275.1 Limnohabitans sp.
GCGGCACGGTCTGCGGCGGTCTGGTGTGATCGGTGTCGTTCGTCCCGTGCCGGGTAGTTCGCGGGTACGAGCGGGTGCAAGCGGGTGCGTACCGGGTACCGCTGGTTACTGCTCGAAGTACTGTGCACGGCGCGAGTTGCAAGCACCGTCGTCGGTGCCGGGTAGCTCGCGGGTACGAGCGGGAGCAAGGCGGTCGCTGCGCGGCACGGTTTAAGGAGCCGCTCACGCCCGTCGCGCGCTCAAACGCCTGCCAGCACGCCTCCGCGATCGCGTGGAAGCACCGCGTCCAGGCGGCGTGCGTGCGGCGCATCAAGCGGGCTCTTGACGCCGCATTCCGCGCAGAGCAGACGGCTCGTGATCTCGCTCGCGAGGAAGATCACGGGAAGCCCCGAACCTGGATGTGTGCCGCCGCCGACCGTCCAGAGGTTGTCGAATCCTTGGAGTTTGTGCTGCGGACGCCAGTGGAGCATCTGCGTGATGTTGTGCGCGAGGTTGAACGTCGCGCCGTGGTTGATGTTCTGCGCGCGCCAATCGTCGGGCGTGAACATGATCTCCGCCTTCACGCGGCGCGCAGCATCGGGGATGCCCATGACGGTCGAGAGCCGGTGAAGCGTCTCCTCGCGAAGGCGCGGCCCCATCGTCTTCCAGTCGATCGGAGCACCGTCGGCCGCGGCTTTCGTGTTCGCGGTCGGCACGAGCACATAGAGCGAACTATCGCCCTTCGGCGCGAGCGTCGGATCGATGCGGCTTGGGTTGCAGACATAGAACGACGCGTCTTGCGACAGGCGGCCTTCGCCGATGTCCGCGAGATTCTGTCGGTACTTCGTCGAGGTATAGATCGTGTGGTGGGGCAGTTCGACCTCGCCCTCCATGCCGAGGTACAGCATGAAGGTGCTGCATGAGTAGCGCTTGGCGTCGAGTGCTGCGTCCTGCTGGTCGCGGCCCCGCAACTCCGACGGAATGAGGTTCTTCATCGCCCAGGTCGCGTCGGCGTTGACGACGACATGATCGAACGCACGCTCCTCGCCGCCGATGACGACACCCTTCGCACGCTTGCCATCGAACACGATGCGCTCGACAGGGCTTGCCGTTTCGATGCGTGCACCGAGCCGCGAGCAGGCCTCGGCCATCGCGGCAGTCAGCGCGTTGCATCCACCGGTCGGATGCCACACGCCGTACTCGTACTCAATGAACGGCAGAATCGAGAAAAGGCTCGGACACTCGAACGGGCTCATGCCGAGGTACTTCGACTGGAAACTCATCGCCAGTCGCGACTCCTCGCTCTTGAAGTACCGGGTGAGGTGCGTGTAAATCGACTCCCACGGCCGCAGCACTGGCGCGACCTTCATCGCATCGAGCGTCATGAGGTCGGCGAGCCCGCGAATCGGACTTCGCAGAATCGGCTCCATGAGCGCCAACTTCTTGCGGTTGTCTGCGATGAAGCGGAGGAACGCGTCGCCATCGCCCGGCTGCACGGCATTCAGCCGCGCTGCCATCTTCGGAAGGTCGCCCGTCGTGTCGATTTGCGTGGGCTTCGCGCCACGGTCGTTCCCGATCAGGAGCCGATACATCGGATCGAGTCGCTTCATTTCGACGAAGTCGCTCGTCGCCATGCCGACCGAGCCGAAGATCTCCTCGAGGACATACGGCATCATGAAGAATGTTGGGCCGCAATCGAACGAGTAGGGGCCCGCTTCGAGGCGCCGCGTGCGGCCGCCGATGACCGGCTGCGATTCAAAGATCGTGACATCGAGGCCCGCCCCCGCGAGCAGCATGGCGACCGACAGGCCGCCCGGTCCGGCGCCGATGATCGCGACCGACGCCACGGAGCGATCACCCCCATTTCGGCGTGTGCCGGCAGATGCGAGATGGATGGGGGATCGAGGGGCGTTCGCGATCATGGGCCCCGTTTCGGGAGCGCTAGACGGGTGGATTCGGACAGAGTCTTGCGAATTCGCGCATTTGCAAAAAAGCCATCGGGCGACGAATCTAGCGACCGCACAACGCGAACCGCGCGCGCCCAATGCGAGACCTTCTTCCGATTGCCGATCGACTCCGCTGGCTGCGCCGTTTCCGTGACGCGCTGAAATCGCACAACGCGGAACTCTGCGCCCTCGCGTCCGAGGAAGTGGGAAAGACCGCTTTCGAGGCGCTGACTGCAGACATCTTGCCGCTTGTCGCCAGCTGCAATTGGCATCTCCGACACGCACGCGGACTGCTCGGGCCGACGCGGGTTCGAGGCGGGGGGCTCTTTGGCCTTGGTCACTCAGTCGAGCGCCGTCGCATGCCGGTTGGCCGCGTTCTCATCATCGCGACATGGAATTACCCAGTTCAGTTGCTCGGTATCCAATTGGTACAGGCGATCGTCGCGGGAAACACGGTGGTGGTGAAGCCGTCAGAGCGTGCGCCGCGGACGCAAGAGCGCCTGCTTGCGCTCGCAATCGAAGCAACGCGCGAGATCCCGTCGATGCGCGGCGCGATCGAGGCCCGCGCTTCGACGCGCGAAGAAGGCGCGCGGGTTCTTCGCGAAGAATGCTTTGATCATGTCGTCTTCACAGGTTCAACGGCCGTCGGTCGCGCGATTGCCGAGGTGTGCGCAGCGCGACTCATCCCGTCGACCCTTGAACTCTCCGGCTCCGACACGGCGTTTGTGCTTGCAGACGCAGACGCAAAGGCGGCCGCACGGGCAATCTTCCTTGGCTTTACCGCGAACGCCGGTCAAACCTGTATGGCTCCGCGCCGTGCGTTGGTCGAGCGTCCGGCGCTCGCGGCCTTTACCGATGAACTCGCGCGACTGGTTGCGGGAGCTCGTTGCGTAAGGCTCGTTGACGCAGCCGCTGCGCGCACGACACACGCAGCCGCAGCAGCCGCGATCGCAGCTGGCGGGCGCCCAATCACGGGCACGCTTGAGTCGCAGGTCAACACCGTCGATCGTCAGCAACGAGATCTACGCGCGATGCGCCCGATTGCGATCCTTGACTGTCCGGCGGCAACCGATCTTTTTCGTGGAAAGCACTTCGGTCCGGCGATCGCCGTGCGCGCTGTTGATTCGATGGAAGAGGCACTCACGCTTCATGCGGAGATCGGCCAGTATCTCGCGACAAGCGTGTGGACGCGCGGAAACGCCTCGCGAAATGGAGATCTCGCTCGTGCGATCTCGCGCTGCGGATCAAGCCTCGTCCATGTCAATAGCGTCCTGCTGCCGTCGGCCCATCCCGGTATCTCGCTCGGTGGTCACGGTGCAAGCGGTTGGGGTGTTTCGCGCGGAAACTCTGGGCTACTGGCGCTCACACGCGAAGTGACCGTCACTCGCACCTCACGCTTCCTCGCTCCGCCTCTTCAAGAGCCTGATGCTCGCGTGCTGGCATGGCTTTCGCGCCTCATCGCGTGGCCATTGAAGCAAAGCGTCGGTCCAACCACGCGAAGCGTGCCAGTGACTGCATCCAACCAAGCCCACCACACCGAACCAACCACCCACACTGCCGCAGCGCCTCGCTCGGTAGACGCTCACACCCCATCGCCACGCGAATCGGAAGTTCACGCATGAAGCGCACCATTGTTGTCATCGGAGGAGGCCTTGCTGGCCTCGCAGCAGCCACCGAACTCACGACGCAGTGGCGCGAAGAGATCGCAAAGGGCGCGGTCGAAGTCGTGCTTGTTGAGAAGAATCGCCACCTCGGCGGCAAGATGAATGTGCTCTCCGAGAAGGGCTATCACTTCGATATGGGGCCGACAATCATCACGATGCCCGAAATCGTGCGCGGCATCATTCGCCGCAGTGGCCGGAAGGTCGAAGACTATCTCGACCTTGTGCGGCTCGATCCGCAGTGGCGATGCTTCTACGAAGACGGCACCGTGCTTGACTTGCGCGATGATCCGAAGGCATTTGCGGCCGATCTCGATCGGCAGTTCCCTGCGATGAAGCCTGGCCAAGGCTACCTTGAGTTCCTCAATTTCGCGCGCCGTATGTACGGCCTCAGCGAAAAGGTCTTCTTCTACAAGGATCTCGGCGGCGTGCTCGACATGATGAAGAAGCCGCCGCAGGAGCCAGGTGTCCTTGGCGACGCGCTCGCGATGCGCATGTATTCGACCGTCGCGCGCACATCGCACAAGTCGATTCAGGAGCCGCATCTTGCGCAACTCACCGAACACTTCATGCAGTACATCGGGTCGAGCCCGTTCTTGGCACCTGCGATTCTCTCGCTCATTGCAAGCGCGCAAGGTGATTACGGCTGTTGGTACACGATGGGCGGTACGCGTATGGTTGCACGAAGTCTCGAACGCGTCTTCACAGAGCAGGGCGGGCGCGCCGAGCGCGGCGTTGGTGCGAAGCGAATCGTGGTCGAGGGTGGACGGGTGTCAGCGGTCGAACTCGATGATGGGCGCACGATTGCATGCGACACAGTGATCTCGAATTGCGATGTGCAGCGCACCTACACCGACCTCGTCGGGACACCGGCAGCACTTGCAGAGCAGCGGAAAATCGCGGCGAAGTACGAGCCCGCGTGCTCGGGTGTCGTTCTCTACCTCGGCCTCGATCGCCGCTACGAGCATCTTCGCCATAACTGCTTCATTTTCTCGGGAAATTCACAGCAGGAGTTCGACGACATCTACAAGAAGGGCGATCCGGCGCGCGACCCGACGCTTTATCTCTGCGTTCCGAGCGCGACCGACCCTGGGCAAGCACCTCCGGGTTGCGAGTCACTCTACATCCTTGTTCACACGCCGTATCGACGCGATCGCCACGATTGGGATGCGACAGGTGAAGACTCGCTCTTCGCGCGCTATCGCCGCGTGATTCTTGAGAAGTTGAAGCGATTCGGGATGGATGACATCGAAGAGCACATCGTGGTTGAGCGCCGCCTCACGCCAGCCTCGATCGATCGCATGTATAACGCGACTGGTGGTGCGATCTACGGACTTGCATCGCACGGGCGTTTGCATGGCGGGTTCAAACCGCGAAACACAAGTCCGGTGGCGAAGGGGCTGTTCATGGCCGGTGGCAGCGCAAATCCAGGCCCCGGCACACCGATGGTGATGATGTCTGGCGTCACTGCAGCGTGGAGCGCGTGTGAATCGCTTGGAAAAACGCCTGATCGCAGCGCAACCGACTTGAAGCACGGTTCGACCGTCGGTCGCGAGAAGCCGTTCGAGAGCCTGCTTTCGGGCGACTTCGACATGCATGCACGCACCAAGAGCGGAGCGAAGCCTTGGCGCGAAGCGCTGGCAGCGTCGCACTAATTCCCGCGACGCCGTCGCCGCGCGTACGCACCGTCTTCACCGGCATGGTGGGCGGCAAGATGCGCCGTGCCTTCCACACGGTGCGCATGACGCATTGTTCGCGCGCGGTGCTCGAGCGTCTTGCGACTGGCGACCGTCCCGCGCTGATCCTCCTGAACCATGCGTCGTGGTGGGATCCCATTCTCGCGCTCATGCTGTGGCTTGAGTTCTTTCCGGCACGCTCCCCGTACGGCCCGATCGATCGAGATGAATTGCAGCGCTTTGGCATTCTGAAGAAAGTCGGTCTCTTTGGAATCGATCCGGATGACCCCGCATCGATGACTGCGATGCGCGAGTATCTCGTCGAACTGGCAGCGCGCGACCCGCGACTTGCGCTTGTGGTGACGCCGCAGGGGCATTTTGCGGATGTGCGCGATGAGATTGTCGCGCGTCCGGGCGCGGCTGCGATGGCTGCAACACTTGCGCCCGATCGCGCTGTTTCTGTGGCGGTCGAGTACGGATTCTGGGTTGATCAGAAACCTGAGATTTTCGTGCGCGCCGTGGAGATTGACGCGAGCGCGACCAGCACACTCGGTTGGCATCGACGCATCACCGAGGCGATGCGCGCGAATCAGGCCGCGCTCGCGCCGCTTGTTCGTGCGCGCGATGCGTCGGCGTTCGAGCCGCTTTCTTCGCTCTTTGCGCCGAAAGGAAGCGGAACAAATCCGTTCTACGACCTCTGGCTTCGACTCACGGGTCGTCGCGCGAAGGCCGAACTCGGCGAGGCGCGCGACGCGCGGGAAGCGCGACGAGGAAAGGATCGGCGAGCGGCCCGATGAGTGCACCCAACGACATCGCTGGTTTTGAACAGGTTCTCACCTCGCCGTGGCTCGGCGTGGCGTCGTGCGTCGCGGCGTTGCAGGCGTTGCTTGTTGGGATTGCGAACATGAAGCGCTATCGCGTGGCGCCTGCGCTTGCAGAGATCGCAGCATCGACGCGCGCGGTACGCGTTGCGGTCTGCATTCCCGCGCGCAATGAGCGCGAGAACATCGAGGCGTGCGTGCGGAGCGTGCTTTCTTCGCGCGAGGTCGATGTCCGTGCGTATGTCTATGACGATGAGTCGACCGACGGCACGGGCGAAATCGTGGCGCGACTTGCGACCGAAGATGCGCGCGTCGTCGTTGTGCCGCGACGCGCGCTACCCGCAGGTTGGAACGGCAAGCAGCATGCGTGCTTCCGCATGGCGGAGCACGGTCTCGCCTACGACCCCGAACTTGAGTGGTTTCTCTTCACCGATGCCGATGTGCGGCTCGAGCCCGATGCTGTTGCGCGCGCACTTGGCTTTGCGCAGCGCGCCGACGCGGCGCTCGTCTCCACCGTGCCGCGCGAGATCACAGGCTCGATCGGCGAGATGCTGCTCGTGCCGCTCATTCATTTCGTCCTCATGGGCTACCTGCCATTTGGACGGATGCGTACAACGCGTGATCCAGCGGCCAGTGCTGCGTGCGGGCAGTTCATTCTTGTTTCGCGCGCTGCCTACCGCGCAAGCGGCGGACACGAGGGTTTCCGTGATTCCATGCACGACGGCGTGAAGTTTCCGCGGGCGGTACGCCGCGCGGGACTTCGTACCGATCTCTATGACGGGACAGAGAGCGTGTCATGCCGCATGTATCGCGGCTTCGTGCAGACTTGGAGAGGCTTTGCGAAAAACGCCTACGAGGGCCTCGGCAACCTCGGGCTTCTCGTGTTCATCACGATCTGGCATGTTGTTGGACACATCGTGCCGTGGGTGGTGATCGTGGCTGCGACGCTCTCGGTCGATGCGCGAAGCGAAAGCTTTTCGGCACGCATGCTGGCGGTGGCTGCGATCCTCTGCGGGCTTGCGTATCGCGCACTTCTGTGTGTTCGATTCCGCCAATCGTGGCTCAATGTGCCGCTTCATCCCATGTCGATCGCAACGCTCACGGCCGTCCAATGGTGGAGTCTGTGGCTCGACCGGACCGGGCGCCGCGGTTGGAAGGGAAGGGTGGCGGGGGCGAAACCGCCCGCTCGGTAAACAAAGCCGAATTCTGTCGCGGGCAAGCACTGCGGGGTTGCGAGTGTTGCGAAGCGATGCGACAGTCTCACTATGGTGCATTTGCCTGACGACGCTGCTTCTGGTGACGCCGGTTCCGACGACACCGCATCCTCTCATGACCGCGAGCGAGCGTTGCAAGAAGAGATCGGTCGCCTGCGTGCGCAGAACGAAGCGCTTGAGCGATCGGTCGTTGCACTGACGGCACAACTCGCGGGTTTCACACAACACGATTCGATGAGCGCGAGTGCGCCTCCGGTCATTGCTCAGCGAGCGCCGACAACAGCGCCACCGACGGTTCCCCCGACAGTGCTACCGACAGTGCCACCTCTCTCGGTTCCTTCGCGCACAGCCAGTGCGTCGGCACCGGTCACCACAGGCGATGCAGAGCGATTCATCGGCCGTTGGATCGTGCCGATTGTGGGGGCGTTGGCGGTCATGGGGGCTGTTGGTTTCTTGGTGTATTACGCGATCGATGTTGGCTTGTGGGGAGCAATGCCTCCGATCGTTCGGTTCGGCGTTGGACTTGCGATTGGCGTGTTGTTCCTTGCTCTCGGCGAGTTCCTTCGGCGAAAGGCACCAGGTACGAGCGTTGGACTCGATGCTGCGGGAATTGGTGCATTCCTCATCACGATTGCGATTGGGGTGCATGCACTGCGATTGTTCGATGTGGAGATCGGTGCGCTGCTTACGGGCGGCGCAGGATTGTTCGGCGCTGCATGGAGTGTGCGGACGCGCTCTGCAACGGTCGGTGTCTGCGCGTTTCTTGGCCTCTTTCTTGCGCCGTTTCTCTACAACATCGCTCAAGAGTCGCCGCTTCTCTCCGGCTTGTTGTTCACACTCTCCATCGCGGTCGGTCTTGTCATGCATGCGTTGGCAGACGAATCGTCGAGAGCGCGTTTTGAAGTGCTTCGATTTTGTGCGCTCTTTGCAGCGCTTGTCGGTGGCCTTGTACTGATCGGGCGCGAACTTTTCTCGCGTCGGGCAAATCCAACCGACGCGACCGAAGTTGGATTTGTGCTCTTGTGGTTTGGTGCCTTCGTTGGAAGCACCGCATTGCATGCCGTGCGCGGTCACGGACGAGTCGCCAATCTTGTGATCATCGCGGCAGCAAGTCTGGGCGCGTTTTTGGTGCAGTTGGGCACATGGGGTGCGACGGCCACAGGCGACCTACGGGCATGGTTTCCGTCACTTGCCGGCGGAATCCTCGCAACGACCGGTTTTTTCCTTCGTTCATTCATCACGCCTTCTGAGCACGGTTTTGATGCTCCGACGCACGGCGATCAAAGCCCAAGTCGTGCGACTGTCCGTGATGCGCATGAGGGTGTCGATCTCACAAGTGAGGCCTGCAGCGGACTCTCCAATGCAGCGGTGGCACTCGGACTGGCCATGTTCTTCGGTGGATTTGTTCACTTTGCGCCGTCGGGCGGCCAGCCGCTCTCCATCGCTGCGATTGCCGTCGGACTCACGATTGCGGCGCATCGCACGCGCGCGCTTGCCTTCGATGCCTTGGGAGTCTTCGTCGCGTTCGTCGCTGCGATCTTTGCGTGGTTCTATGCACTCGTGAACTCATTCAACGCCACTCGTGTTGTGTGGGAACTTCCGCTCGGCACGGAAGTCACCGTGCGATGGTCGTGGTCGTTCATTGCGGTACTTGTCGCGTGCATCGCGCTGTTTGCACAGGGAACGCTGCGTGTTCGCACTGCGACGGATGTCCTTCGCATTGGAGTGGCGTGTTTCGCATGGATGGCCCCAGCATGTACTTTTGTCGAGGGATTCCCTTTCGCAGGTGCGCTTGCCATTCCGGCTGCGTGCCTTGCGTTCGTATCGAATGCGCGTCGAGCGATGATCGTCGGTGCGCTCGGATTACTCGTGTTCGCATTGGTGCTGTGGAGCACGGTGTTGTTTGGCATGTTCGGGAACGCACTCGGCGCTTGGGGGCAGTTCGAGGTCAGTTTGTACGCGTGGGTGTTGCTCACCGTGGCGCTGGTCGGGTGTGGCGTTCATCGCGCGCTTGGTGGCGCGCGTGCACTTGTGGCCCCGTCATCCATTTTGTTGAGCGTGTTTACCTTGGCTGCACTTGGCGTTTCGGCAGGTGAACTTGCTGGCGTTGCAGCGGTCGACCTGACACTACTCTTTGTCTTGATCGTGGCGTCGATCGGCGCGTTGTTGATGGCCGTGCTTCCGTTGTTGTCTGAGCGATACGCGAGCGAGTCGCTTGTGGCCGGTGCGATGGCAGCCGTTGTTGCGCTACTCGTTGCATCGATCCATGGCCTTGGCGTTTTGGTTGAAAGTCGCACGGCACAACCGCCGGAGACGCTGCTTGCATTTCTAGCCTGCGCTGCTGTTGCAGCCGCCGCGAGTTGCATGCGATGGACACACGGGCGACAGCCAGACTTTTTCAAAGCAGCGGAGGGCGCGGTTCTTGGCTTATTCGCAGCAGCTGCCGTCCCGCTTGGTGCTTTGCTTTTGGCATCGGTGTTTCCCGAAGGAATCGCGAGCGGTGTTGGCGCAGTGTGCGTGGCAGCATGGGTGGTGAGTGTCGGCGTTGGAGAAATCGCGATCGGGTTTCTGCGTCGAATCGCCGCCCTGCGATGGGGTGGTTTGGTTGCCTTCGTCTTCCTCGTGCTCCGACTCTTTCTCGTGGATTTGGCTGGCGCGCCGACACTTGTGCGCGTGGCGCTTCTCTTCGTCACGGGGCTTGCGTTGGTCGGCGTGAGCGTGGTCTACGCCAGATTTGGGAGGTCGAACGCTCTCGGCGAGGGCGACGACTCGGGTAGGATCGCGCCGTGAATACCTCGCGCCGCCCAGATAGTCCGCTTGAACTTGTGGTCATCGACCTTCCAGAGATGCGGCCAGTGCGTTTGACGCTCGATGGCCGACTCATCGTTGGTCGCGGAACAGAAAGCGAAATTTGGATCAACAACGCATCGGTGTCGCGCCAACACGCAGCGATCACGATGCGAGCAGACGGGGCGTATGTCGAGGATCTTGGAAGTCGACACGGTACTCGTGTCAATGGTGTTCCCGTGCGCGCAGGGAAGCCGCAGAAGTTTGGCGCGGGTGATCTTCTGCACTTTGGTCCAGCCGCTATTCGCGCAGGCTATGCAGTCGAGCGCATCGCCACATCGATGACCGCGGGAGATGCGCAGGCAGTGCGCACGATCGCTTTCGGAGCGCGCGGTGGCGCAGAACAAGCCATGCGCGTCTTGATCGAAGTTGTGCGCAAGATCCCGCTCGACGGTGACGAGGAGTCTGCTGGCACGATGCTCCTTGAGCGACTGATCTCGGTCACAAATCTTGAGCGCGCAATCATCGTGCGGATGCGCGCAGGATCAAATGATGCAGAGATCGTCGCGAGTGCTGGTGTTCGCGGGGGCCCTGTAAGTCGCACGGTCCTTGCCGCAGCCGAAGACGCGTCAAAGGTGGCGCATCTTTCGCAGATCAGTGATATTCGCCAAGCCGAGAGTATTGCT
>JASGCF010000369.1 GCA_030054275.1 Limnohabitans sp.
ATCACAGTCGCCCACACTGCGCACTGGAACTGCTGCAGAGTCGCGCTCAAGATGCTGGCTCTGCATGTTTGGCGTGCCACAGTGTGGAGCGCGCACATTGCAACGAGCGCTGGCAGCGCGCGCTTCTTGATGTGATGTCGGAGACGCAGCGACTCGGACATTCCGATACGCCCTTTCAAGAGCAAGTTGATGGCCTTGCTTCCCAACTCATGCGCATCAGTGCTGCTCGCGCGGTCGTCATCTTTGTCACGCATCATCGGAGCCGCGCGAATTCGGATTGTGCTATCGGCAAGGATTGGCCCTCGGAAACCGTCGGTAGTTGCGGAATAGAGCGAAGTCTTGCAGAGAGTTTGGCTGTGACACTGTTCGCAACCTCGCCACAGCATGGTGGAGGTTGCCCTCAGCAATCAAAGTCCGTTGATGTAAGCCGCATCACCTGTCTTGAGAATGTGCCGGAGTTCCAAGGCACACTGCTGCTGCAGCATCTTGAACAGTTTGGTGCACAGTCGCTGCTTGCGTGGCAAGATGTTGGCGCGCCTTCAAGCGGGCGCGAGATCAATGTCGTGACCGCGTCCTATCAAATGCATTGTTGCATCGCGCTCGTCTTTGATCATGCCAGCGCGCTTGCAGAAAATCTTCTTGGCTCGCTGCGAAATCTTGTTTCGCAATGGCGGATTCGCAAAGAGCATGCACTGTTGCGGGATCAGCATGTGCAACTTCGCGAGCAAGTTCGTGCCTTTGAATCCACGATGCATGATGCAGTGCTCGTTGTCTCACCAAATTGTCGAATCACTTCGGCCAATGATGCGGCATGTCGATTGCTCGGCTATCCGGTTGGCGGACTCTCCGGCGTTTCACTCGAGGTTGTCTCTCGCGATGCTGCGCGTACGCTCGAAGGAGAGATCCGTTCCGGCACTTGCAATTCCCTTCAGCCTTGCTCGTACTTCGCGCGAAAGCGCGATGGCAGCGAGATTCAGACCGAATGCCTGCTGCGATCGTTTGGGTCGAATGCGGGGGCCATTCTTACGATGCGAGAGGTGAGTGATCGAGTGGCGATCGAAGAACGACTTCGCGCAGCAGACCGACTGACGATGCTTGGGACATTGTCGCGTGGGCTCGGTCACGACATCAACAACATGCTTTTCCCAATGCGAGCGCATCTCAACGCGCTTGAGAACAGCGACGCAGCAAACTCGCCGAGTCGAACACAGCATTTTGGCGAGATTCGTGGAAGTGTCGGATATCTGCAGCATCTTGCGGATGCCCTGCATTACCTCGCACAAGACGCGGAGGACAGTGAAGTCAAGTCATCGAGAACCGCGCTGGCACACTGGTGGTCACAAACGAGTGGCCTGCTTTCGAAAGCGTTACCGCGTGGAGTCACACTCGAAGTTTCCATTCCAGAATCGCTGCCGCCGGTGACGGTGTCGGCACACAGTCTTTCGCGTGCGGTGCTGAATCTTCTGGTGAATGCCAAGGAAGCGATGGTCGACCAGCGCGGGCTGCACAAACCACTCGTTGTCTTGCGTGCGGAATCATGTGAAGCACAGCGCCGAGTGGTGCTCTCGGTCTCAGACAACGGTCACGGAATGAGCGAATCGGTGCGGCGTCGTGCCGCAGACATGTTCTTCACCACCAAGCCGCGAGGGATTGGATCTGGGCTTGGGTTACCGTTTGTGCGTGCGATGTTGGAGGGCGTTGGTGGTCGGCTTGAGATTCGCTCGTCCCCCCGCAACGGCACAGAAATTCGTTTGATTCTGCCGATTGCTGAGACGCCTCGGGTGGAGGCAGCACAGCGTGTTCGCATCGATGGGGTCGATGGTCGTGTGGCAGCCATGTTGGTTCCGCTCTTTGAAGTCGCTGGTGTTTCTGTTGACTCTTCGTTGCCGCGCCGAAGACTGGCGCGAGCACGATCGTCCCGCGGCGCGCGAGTGCGCTCGGTCAGACAGGATCAGATTCGTCACGATCTGTCGTGGATGAAGGACGAAACTGATTGGCCGAACTACCTCGTTCTTGGCGGATCGGTGGCAACCACAGAAGCCATGACGCGATGGTTCGCGCGTCGAGCCGCATCACAACTTTTGATCGTTGGGGAACTCGACCAGGAACTCCAGCAACAGTGCCAGCAACACGGAGTTCACATCGTTCCGGATGCACATGAAATCGACGCGCTGCGTCGCGCTATTGAAGTTCTTTCGTCACACGAAGAGGGAGTCACGGTATGTCCATGAATACACAGAACATTGAGTCGATCACAACGCTCGCACCCAACTCAGTTGGCACAACGACAGTACAAGAATCACCGCGTCATCTTGCACGCAAGCGTCTTGCTGAGCCGATGTCGGCCTCACCTGTGTCGCGAGACACGACGCGTGCCGCGGTGCGAGTGCTGTGCGTCGACGATCATGAAGTGCTGGTCGAGGGATTGAAAGCACAATTCAATATCGACGGCCAGGTTCGTTGCGTTGCAAGTTTGGGTAGCGCGGAGCATCTCATTGAGGCAGTGCAAGAGCACAAGCCAGATGTGGTGATGTTGGATATCGAAATGCCTGGACCAGATGTCTTTGAAGTCGCAGATCGCCTGCGGCACCTTTCTCCCGAGACGCGATTTGTGTTTCTCAGCGCGCACATTCGCGATGGCTTCTTAGCTTCCGCATATCGATGTGGCGGATCTGGGTACTTTTCGAAGGGTGACGAACTTGAGGAAATTGTCGAGGGATTGAAGCGCGTCGCGCGTTGTGCAGAGGGAACATTTGTCATGGGCTCGAAGGTGCGATCGCGATGTCAAATTCCAAAAGTTCGCGGATCGCGATTGGCCGGAGTAGCCTCGTCACTGCGTGCGTCGTCGTTACGCAATGCAACGATGTCTGGTCCACCTGCAACACTCCTCGAATCACTGACGCAGCGCGAACTTGAAGTACTGCGCTTGATTGGCAAGGGGATGTCGCGCGGTGAAATTGGAAATGAACTCGCGCGAAGTCCGAAGACGATCGACGGTCATCAAGAGCGAATCATGAAGAAACTGCGCGTGACCACTCGCGCGGAATTACTGCGGTTTGCGATTCGCGAGGGGTTGGCGCAGGCGTAGTTTGGCTTGCGTAGAGATTTG
>JASGCF010000370.1 GCA_030054275.1 Limnohabitans sp.
AGTCGTTACTCTCGCACGATGCTCGTTGGCGCCTCACAGTCGTCTCACATTCGTGTTGATCTTGGCACTTCGCTTGGTGCGCTCACCGCAAGCGCGCTCATGTTCTGCACGCATCTTGCTTGCACACACACAGCGCACGCGGACGGCATCGTCGGCTGTTGGGGCAACAACGGGTTTGGCCAGTTGAATGTGCCATCGACGGTTGGCGTTGCCAAGCAAGTTGGAGCTGGGTTTGCGCACACGCTGGCCGTGACCAGCGCGAACACAGTTGTCTGTTGGGGCAGCAACCAGTTCGGGCAGTCCGCCGTCCCAGCGTCGCTTGGCACGGTGTCGTTCGCGGCTGCCGGCCACCAACACAACATCGCCATCAAAACCGCAGGCACCGTGCAGTGTTGGGGTTTGAACTCTGATGGTCAGTGCAATGTGCCTGGCACGCTTGGCACTTGTACATGGGTTGCTGCTGGCGGTGGTCACAGCATGGCGGTGCGCACGAGTGGTTCGGTCGCATGCTGGGGTTTCAACGGCGACGGACAACTGAATGTCCCTGCCACGCTGGGGGCATGCTCGCGCGTTGCTGCAGGCAGCGACCATTCCATTGCGATCAAGACGAACGGCGCGGTCGTGTGTTGGGGTCGTAATGCAGCGGGGCAGTCGAATGTCCCAGCGACGCTTGGAACATGTACGCAAATCGCAGGCGGCTTTGATCACACCGTCGCATTGAAGACCAATGGCGCAGTCGTGTGTTGGGGCCTCAACTCCGATGGTCAATGCAGCGTGCCGAGTACGCTTGGTTCGTGCGTCGCCATTGCGGCTGGCTACTACCACACGATTGCGATCAAGACCAACGGCACTGTGGTCGCGTGGGGTCTGAACGATTTCGGACAGGGCGTGGTGCCCGCGTCAGTGCCCCCTTCGAATCGCATCGCAGCCGGTGGTGAGCACTCGGTGGTGGTCGTTTCGAACCCGATCATCCAACTTGTGCAAGCAACACAACCGACATGCGGCCTTTCGAACGGCGCGATCGATGTGACGATTACAAATGGCGTCACCGTGCAGTGGACCGGACCCGGCGGCTTTACGGCGAACACCGCAGATCTCACAAATCTCGCGCCAGGGACATACACCATCACGGTCACTGGCATCGCCGGCACGACGCCCGCCGGCGGACAGGTACAGATTCCAGCAATCGCAGACACCGTCGCGCCGACCGTGACCAGTTACACAGCCACGATCACAGCACAAGCGAACCAGAACTGCCAAGCAACCGTCGCGAACTTCGCAGCAACGGTCGTGGCAACCGACAACTGCAGCGTGACCGCGATCACGCAGGTTCCTGCCGCGGGCACGCTTGTGGGCCTTGGCAATACACCGGTGACGATCTCGGTGCGTGATGCAGCGAACAATGTCACGACCCGAGCCGCAACCTTCACGGTGACTGGTGCCAGTGCAACCTGGTATCGCGATGAAGATGGTGACGGCGTCGGCAACGCCGCGAGCGGTACTTTGCAAGCCTGCACGCAACCACCGGGATATGTCGCAACGGCTGGTGACGAATGTCCGCAGGACCCTGCGAAGTTGTTGCCTGGCGTTTGCGGCTGCGGAGTCGCAGACACCGACACGAACGCGAACGGCACTCCAGACTGCCTTGAAGTGTGCGACGGCGATATCAACGACGATGGCAGCGTGGAGGCAGCAGATCTTGCACTGGTACTCTCCGTGTGGGGCGTACCTGGCGGCGGCAAGTTGCCCGCAGCAGACATCGACGGCGATGGTGAGGTCGGCGCTGCAGATCTTTCGTTGTTGCTTGCAAACTGGGGCGCGTGCGGGAGATAACTGCGCGCCCTGCGGGCCGTAGCGGGCGCAAGTGCGAACCCAGCGAGATTTCGTTTTTTACCGCGTCTCGCAAAGTTGACGGACGAACTTTCGATGAGGGCGTTTCTTGAGGTAGGTTCTCATTCCGTGCGCTGCGGATCGTTCGCGTGGCGCCCGCCGAGGACACCCCATGCTCTCATCTCGTGTGCAATCGTCGACCGTTCTCGTTTCGCTCTGCATCGGATTGTCTGCAGCAACAGATGCGCAAGCAGACGACGCGATGACTGTGCGGTGTCTCGGTGGATATGGATGGGTGTGTGGCTCCACACCGTTACTCATAGACGCAAAGGAGATTGCATCACTGAGATACCACGCAGCCGTGTTGCGTGAGAACGGCACTCTGCGCTGTTGGGGTCAGAATTGGGCTGGTCAGTGCGATGTGCCTGCAGATCTCGGGCCGGTTCGCCAAGTGGCTGTGGGTTCGAATTGCACCCTCGCGCTCACCACTGACGGCAACATTCGGGGATGGGGCTACCTCAATGGAGGTCCGCTGGAGCCGCCGTTCGGATACGGCGGATACACCGCGGTGGCAGCGGGAATCGAGCACGCGCTTGCGATTCGCGCAACAGGACAAGTCGTTGCGTGGGGTCGGAACTTGGAGGGGCAGTGCGATGTGCCGCCATTAGCTTCTCCGGCCAAATCTGTTGCGGGTGGCCAAAGCCATTCACTCTCGCTTCGAACCGACGGCGGCGTTGTCGCGTGGGGATCCAACGATTACGGACAGATTTCCGTGCCTCCGCTCTACGGGGCAGCAACGGCGATTGCAGCTGGCGATGTGCACTCAGTTGCGCTCCGTGCAAACGGATCTGTCATCTGTTGGGGCGCGAACTGGTCTGGCCAGTGCAATGTGCCGCAGAAGATGGGCCCAGTCACAAAGATCACAGCGGGCATCAATGCAACGGCTGCGCTGCTCGCCAACGGAACAGTTCGTGCGTGGGGAAGTGTACAGACGCAACTTGCGCCAGTGAACGACGCGCGGGCCCTTGCGATGTCGTTTGAGGGCGGACCGACAAGCCTTCTCGTCATCGAACCAAATGACTGCACTGCGATTGAAGTCCAACGCTCGTATCAGTATCGAACAGCCAAACGACTTGGCCCGCCAGAAGGTCATATGGCCGTTGCCTTTGAGAATCTGCCGCAGCCAAGACTCACTGAGAACCAGCCGCGTATTCGTATTGTCGCTTCGGGCGATTTGGGACTCGCAGACGAGCGATTGCTCTATCGCGT
>JASGCF010000371.1 GCA_030054275.1 Limnohabitans sp.
GAAATCGTTCCAATCACCAGTGCGCCGATCGATTCCCGCGAGCAGTTCGCCCTTGAGGATCTTTTCGTCCGACCACGCGCGCTTCGCGGGATCTCCACTTTGGATGAACTGATACAGCACATCCATGTCTTCACCCATGTATCCGCCAGGATGACGAACGAGCCCGTTGGCGCGGTAATAGCGGTAGTACGAGGTATTTGGCGCAACCGGAATGATGGCGGCAAGGCCTTCAACGCCCGTCGTCGCAGCTGCGATGCACAGCGTTCCGTTGTAGGAGGTACCGGTCATCCCCACCTTGCCCGTTGACCATGTGGCAACAACTTCTTCGCCGCCGGCTGGCTGCGTGAATCCTTTTGCGCGTCCGTTCAACCAATCTATCACGGCTTTCGGCGCGAGCGATTCGTTGATGCCACCGACGGTCGGAACACCTTGCGAAAGACCAGTTCCAGGCGACTCTGAATGCACCACCGCGAAACCTCGCGGCACCCACTCTGCGACCAAGCCCGGACTGATACGCATCTTCTTTGGGTTGTACGGAATGGACGGTGGACTCTGATGCGGCGTAGGATCTGCATCAAGTTCATGGCGAGGATTCCACACGAAGTTGGCACCTTCTGATGCCGTGGCTGCGTAGTACGGACTTGTTTCGTAGATCACCGGAACCTTGAGTCCCGTTGCAGTCTGCGCGGGCCGAGTGACATTGACGAACATGCGATCCCGCGCGCCGTCCGCATCGGAATCGAACTCGGTTTCGACCCACAACGCGTCGCGAATCCAAGCGCGCGCGTCAGAAAACGCTTCAACGACCTGCGACTGCCCATCCACAAAGACCGGCGTATCGGTCGCGTTGGCGGGTAGACCTGTCTGCGCAGCGGTTGCGATGAAAATGACGCGAAGGAGGTTGCGGATCATGTGAGAGTGCTCCGAGATTGGAAGACCGCGGCTTTTTCGAACGCTGCGCTGTGCAGCCGAACGCACGCATCGTACGACTTGGAACGCTTGGTTGAGCCGATACCCTCGACGCCCGAGAGAGACCGCGCTCGGGTATTCTCCTGCGACGCCAGCAAATCGATCGCATGGCGACGAACCGCAACCGCCGAGTCCCCAGCTATGTTTGAAATCGTCTGGCCAACCCTTCCTCCAGAGTTTCGCACCGAACTCATCTTGCAATGCGTGCGACATCTGAAAGAGACACCCGATGATCTCGAAGCGTTCGCGCGCGTGATTGCCAGCGCAATCAACGCTCGTCCGCAGTCTGTCAAAGCCCAGTGGCGACTCTCCGACACCTTCGGAACCACTCGTGCGCTGGCCCGCGATCCGCGATTCGGCACACCGTTCTTCGCGATGACCTACATGGGCGCGCGAAAGACCGATCTCGGTGCGCTGTACGACGCGCTCGGAGTGAAACATAACGATCTCAATGTCGACGACTTCTCTGCGACCGAACAGCCGCCAACGCAAGCGCAATTTGCGACGGCGTTGGCGAAAGGCCTCGAGGGCGTGTCACGGGACAGCCTTCATTGCATGGTTGCGATCATCGCGGATGTCGGCATCGAGGCTTGGCAGGCACCCGCCCGTGAAGCGCTTCGACAACATCTCGCAGCGAAGAGTTGAGACGCGCACTGCTTGACGCGCGCAAGCGGCTTTTGAATCGTTCACGCGCTGTCACATTCGGTAGGTCCGAAAATCACGGATGCATGTATCCGTGATTTCGCAGTCTTTCCAAGAATTGCTGTATCTCTGCGGCGATATCCGCCTCCCACGAAGGATGCGGTTGCCTCTTTGGGTGAGCGCGCCATATTCCCGAGGTACTGATGAAAACGCGTCGTCGCCCCGCTCCTCTCGCCATCGCACTGATTGGAGCCGTTGCGTGCCTTGCAACTCGTGCGTTGGCCAGCCCGCCTTCGTATCGCGTCGAACCCATTGGCGCGAGTGCGACGGGTTTGTCTGGCTTTGACATGAATGAATCACTTACGGTTGTTGGGCGATCACTCAGTGCACAACAGATCGGACGCGCGTTTGTTGCACACCGCGGAGAAGAGCCCACACTTCTCCCCGTGCCCCCGCAATGGCAGAGTTCTGATGCGTATGCCATCAGTTCAAACGGCATCATCGTTGGCGCGGTGAGCGTGCAATCCATCGCATCAATTGGCTCACGCGCTGCTGCGTGGTATCCAACGAGAAAGGGTTACACCTTTACGCTGCTCGCGCCGTATCCAGGCGACACATTCAGCACCGCGAGCGCAGTCAATAGCCATGGCGACATCGTCGGCGGCTCCGGCGGACTCGGGCTTGGCATGTATTCGCGGTCGGTGCGTTTCACTGCGAATGGCGCACAGTTGCTGCCACAGATGTCGTTGCCTGCGGATATCAACGAACATCGCGTCGTCCTCGCGTGGAATCAATTGCTCGATCTTGATGACATGTCACTCACGACGATTCCGCTGCCGCCAGGAAATTGGCAAGGCTTCGTAGCGACCGATCTCTCGAACAGTGGAAATTTCTGCGGCTATGTCCTCGGTTTCTCCGGATGCAGCAACTTTCCACTGCGCTATCGACCGAGCGTCGGATGGGAGTTCGTCGGTGGTTGCGCCACGACAACGGCAGCGCAATCGATCAACGACACGGGCGATGTTTCTGCGTATGTTCAATACGGCGGCATCTGGATGAGTTTCGTGGGTGAGCAGAATGTCGAGCCGAATCTCTTGCTGGCTTCGAGTGAGATTGGATGGGCGATCACAGGGCTTGGCACGGTGACGAATGGACGCGTGATTCTCGCCAATGCTCGCCTTGCGGGCTCCACCACGACGCAACTTGTTCGCATGATTCCCGTGATGCCAGAAGATCTCACAGGCGACGGTGCTGTCGGAGCCGACGACCTCGCGCTCCTTCTCGCCGCGTGGGGCGATATTGGCGGCGCTGCCGATGTGAACGGCGACGGCCTTGTTGATGCGACCGATCTTGGCCTCTTGCTCGCGGCATGGACGGGATGAGTGCGAGTTACTTCGCGCGTCGTCCGTTGAGCAGCGCGCCAATCCAAGTTCGGCGCACGCACCACTCGTAACTTGCGAGTAAGAGCGCTGTCGAAAC
>JASGCF010000372.1 GCA_030054275.1 Limnohabitans sp.
ACTCATGCCGACGATTGAATCTGTCTTGAACAAACTCGATCAACCGCTGCCCCTTGGATATTGCAATGTCGGACGCGTACTTGAAGCCGGCTCTGGATTGGTCGGCTATGCGGTTGGTGATCGCATTGTGTCGAACGGCAAGCATGCCGAAGCAGTGTGTGTGCCCGTGAATTTGACGGCGCGCGTTCCCGACGCTGTGTCGGACGATGAAGCGGCATTCACGGTGCTTGGCGCGATTGCACTTCAAGGTATTCGCCTCGTACAGCCAACCCTCGGCGAAACAGTGGTGGTGACAGGTCTTGGCCTCATCGGACTCGTGACGGTGCAACTGCTTCGTTCGCACGGTTGTCGTGTACTTGGCCTTGACTTTGATCCGGAAAAACTTGCGCTTGCACGAAAGTTTGGCGCTGAGACAGTGAATCTTGCTGCGGGCGAAGATCCCGTGAAAGCCGCGCAGGCGTATTCGCGTGGACGCGGCGTGGACGGCGTCATCATCACGGCAGCGACAAAGTCGAATGAGCCAATGCATCAAGCAGCACTGATGTGCCGTAAGCGCGGTCGCATTGTGCTTGTTGGCGTCACTGGACTCGAACTCTCTCGCGCCGATTTCTTCGAAAAGGAAATCACCTTCCAAGTGTCATGCTCGTACGGCCCTGGCCGATACGACCCGAATTACGAAGAGAAGGGTAACGATTACCCCGTTGGCTTCGTGCGTTGGACAGAGCAGCGAAACTTCGAGGCGATTCTCGACATGATGTCGGATGGTCGCTTGGATGTGAAGCCACTCATCTCGCATCGCTTCGCGATCGAAGAGGCTGAAAAAGCGTATGCATTGGTCGGCGGAGCGGGGCCATCACTTGGAATTCTGCTTGAGTATCCAGCACCTGCTGCGAAGAGTGATGCGGCGGTGCGTCAATCAACCGTCGAGATTCCGACGGGTTCTTCGCGGACCACGCCAAGCGTTCCTGGCGCGTCGATTGGTCTTGTCGGAAGCGGAAACTACGCGACTGCAGTGCTCATTCCTGCGTTCAAAGCAGCGGGTGCGCGCTTGCGCACGGTGGCAAGTTCGGCGGGCGTCAGCGGATTGCATGCTGGACGAAAGTACGGATTCGAGCAAACAACGACAGACTCAGATTCGATCTTCAGCGATGCGTCGGTGAATGCGCTGGTGGTTGCCACGCGACACGACAATCACGCGTCGATGGTGGTGAAAGCGCTGCGTGCTGGAAAGAACATCTTCGTCGAGAAGCCCATCGCACTCACGGAAGCCGAACTTGAAGAGATTGCTTCGGTGCACGCGGAAGTCTCTGCAAACGGTGCTGCACCGCTCGTGATGGTCGGCTTCAATCGTCGATTCGCGCCGCAGGTTGCGAAGATGAAGTCGCTCCTCGCGGGCGCGCGCGGGCCAAAGGCCTTCGTGATGACGGTGAACGCTGGTGCGATTCCCGCGGAACACTGGACACAAGATCGCGATGTGGGCGGTGGCCGCATTGTTGGTGAAGGTTGCCACTTCATCGATCTCTTGCGATTCCTTGCTGGCGAGCGCATCACGGCTGTTCGAACGAACACGATGGAGTGTGCATCTGCGGACACCGTTTCGATCGAGTTGCGCTTTGCAGATGGCTCTATTGGAACCGTGCACTACCTCGCCAATGGCAGCAAGAGTTTCCCGAAGGAACGCGTTGAAGTGTTTGCGCAAGGTCGCGTCTTACAACTCGACAACTACCGCCGCCTCACAGGATTCGGTTGGCCAGGCTTCAAGAAGATGAATCTTTGGAGCCAAGACAAAGGGCAAAAAGCATGTGCCGCAGCGTTCGTGCAAGCGGTTGCCAATCGGGGCGCGTCGCCGATCCCCTTCGATGAACTCATCGAAGTTGGTCGTGCGACGATTGTGGCAGCCGATCTCGCGAGGGCCAAAGCATGAGTACTGGAATGAGCACTGGCATGACGACAGATCACACCATTCTTGTGGACATCATCGCTGGCGCGCGACCGAACTTCATGAAGATCGCGCCGATCATCCACGCCATCCAAGCGCGCGAGAAAGCGGGCGGACGCTTGCGATTTCGTTTGGTGCACACGGGGCAGCATTACGACGAGAAAATGTCGGGCGACTTCTTCCGTCAACTGGGAATTCCAGCGCCCGATGTCAATCTCGAAGTTGGCTCAGGCTCTCATGCAGAGCAGACGGCGTCGATCATGACGCGCTATGAAAAACTGCTGCTTGAGAAGAAGCCAGCGCTGTGCCTTGTGGTTGGCGATGTGACAAGCACCATGGCGTGCGCGATTGCTGCACAAAAACTCTGGGTCAAAGTTGCCCATGTTGAGGCGGGAATTCGCTCTGGTGATTGGTCGATGCCTGAAGAGATCAATCGCATGGTGACCGACGCGATCACGAACTACTTCTTCACGACAAGCGATCACGCCAATCGCAATCTGCGAGCCTCTGGCGTGGCAGACGATCGAATTTTTTTCGTAGGCAACACCATGATCGACACGCTGCGTGCGAACATGGACCGACTCACGAAGCCTGCATTCTTCGATGAACTTGGATTGAAGCCAGGCGGCTATTTCGTCATGACCATGCACCGACCGGCGAATGTCGATTCGGGAAGCAAATTCACGAAGTTGCTCGACGCGATCATCACGGGCACCCGTGGAGAACCTGTTGTGTTTCCCGTGCATCCGCGCACTGCAAAGACCATGCGTGAGTTCAGCGCGATTCCCGAGAGCCTCAAGTTGGTCGACCCGCAACCGTATCTTGAGTTCAATTGGCTTGTGAAACATGCAAAGGCCGTGATTACCGATTCCGGCGGAATCACCGAGGAAACCACGGTCATGGGTGTTCCTTGCATGACACTGCGCGACAACACAGAGCGCCCAGAGACCTGCGAAATCGGCACAAACGCACTGCTTGGCACCGATCCAGTGGCGCTGAAACCCGCACTTGATCGGTTGTTTGCTGGCGAATGGAAGAAGGGCGGTATTCCACCGCTGTGGGATGGTCGCACCAGCGAACGCATTGTCGCGCACCTCGAAAAGTTGCTCGCGTAAATGAACACGATCGCGAAGGCACTTCGATTG
>JASGCF010000373.1 GCA_030054275.1 Limnohabitans sp.
TGCCCCACGATGCGAGCACGAGCGAGAGATCTGCAGCCCCAACATCGCCGTTGCCGTCGAGGTCGGCCGCGCACGGTGCTGGGCATGGCGCACTGAAAGTGCCGCGAAGGCGCACGGGCCAGGCGACGCTCGTGCCAGCAACCACCGTATCGGCGTCTGCGGCGAGCGGAACACCGCATTGGACCGCGGTGAGCCAGGTCGGCGTCGTCTCCGCGGAAGTGGCGTTACCAGCCGGATGGAGTCGTCCGCCCGTTGGGTGCGGCGGGCAATATGCGATCAGCATCAAGTCGCCTGAGAATCCATCGAGGCACAGCGGCTCATCGAGCGTCCAGCGAATCGTTGTCCAGGCGCACTTCGGCACGATGAACTCTCGCTCGGCAATCGGCTCGAGATTTCCCCCGTTTCCGGGCGGTCCACCGTTTGGATCTCGCACGAGTTGAAGGAGTACTGGGGCATCGAGTCCCGTGTTGGTCATCGCGATATCAAGACACTCAAGCGTGCCTGAGTTCAGCCCAGAGAACCACTTGAAGTAGAACGCATCGAGCGTACTTCCGTTGGTGCCGACGCACGAGATCATGCTGCCAGACGGAACCCAAGTCGGCGTCGAGGCGATGACTTCGCCCCCCGAACCCTCGCAACTTCCGGCGAAGGTCGTGCACGCGGCCGGAACCGCGCTGAGTTGCAACCGATAGGCGCTTTGGCTTGAGCCGCAGGGGACCGATGTGGAAAGGTTCGCGAGGCGCAGTTGAATTTCGTGCGTGCCCGCAGCGAGGCATGCTGTGGTCGAGGTTTCGCAGGTCGCGCTCTGCGTGCTCGACGCAGACCAAGTTGACTCAAAGCAAAACTCGCTGTCGTCGGCGAGCGCCACGCGCACCGCGTTCTCCGAGAAGACGCGCACGGTCACCTGCATTGGCTCGGTGAGCGTGAAGGTGAACATGTCGCGGTCGCCAAGACCGCCTCCGCCGAACAGCGTTCCAGCGAGGACATCGCCAACCGCGAGCGTGGTGAAACCCGTCCCAGTGGCGCAGCCGCCGTTCGAGTCGCTGCCGCATGCTTCCGTCTCAACCAGGGTCACGGGGGGCAAGTTCGAGCAGTTTTGGGCCACGGCGGTTCGGTCGAAACCCGAGGGAACCGCGATGCTCGCTGTGAGGGTTATGACGGCGAGGGCGAGAACATGCGTGTTTCGGAAGTTGTGAGGTCGAGTGTTCATAGTGCGAGGGCATTTCTTACTTCACGAAGTAGTCGAGCGGAAGCCCAATTTGGACGGAGCGCGAGGAATTTCGTGCGATCGATGTGGGTTGACCGCTGAAGCCCGCGTCTGATTGCGCCGATGGCTCCGATATGCGGCTGTGGTTTCAACGCGTGGCCTCTTTTCTTCGCTCGGATGACGCGGATGTCGCGTCGGTCCGTGCGATTCTGCGGACGGCCGCGCTTCGTTCTGCATCGATCGGCGTCGGAACGCTCGATGGCGTCGCACTCCCAAGCCCACTCTCGGGACATGTTGAGGAGTTGGAAGACGCTGCGCTTGTCATCAGTCGCCCTCACGATGGGCCAGCGCGTCGCGAATTGGTCGCTGGCGAATCGCTGCATCTTTCGATCGCGGCCGACAGCGGCTTTCACCACGGTGACGTGGAAGTGCTCGGTCGTTGGACAGCTGGCGAGGGCGCGATGAAGCGCTACGGCTACCGGGTGACCATTCCTAAGGCGCTTGTCCATGAAGAGCGTCGTTCACTCCATCGGGTGCCCGTCGCGTTCGATCTCGCGCCGCGCGCGCGCCTTTGCCGACCAACGTCGCTTGCGGAACTTGGGGAGGGCACTGTCGTGGATGTCTCGGAAGGCGGGCTCTGTTTGCGTGTCGCGCTCACGGGGCTTGTTCGTCCGGAAGAACACGTGGTCGTGCGCGCTGATTTTCCCGCGTTCTTCCCCATGATTCATACGGAAGTCGCGATCGCGCATGTCATGCCCGCGCGCAAACCTGGTCACTCGGACATCGGCCTTCGCTTCATCGAGCCGCAAGTAGAACTCGGCCGCGCGATTCGGCAGTTAGAATTGCGACGCGTGAACCGTGCTGGCGCTGCGTGAATCTGGGAATAGAACCTGCCGCAGACGGCGGCCTTTCACGCAGGAACGCCGAGTTCAGCGGCCGCTGCAGGAAGTGTTGCGAGCCGATCGAGCGTGTGCGGATGCGTCGAATAGAGCGCGCGATATCGAACGAAGAATTCGCCTCGACGCGCGCTCCACTGTCGGGCTGCTTCGCGGACATCCACGCGATCAGCGAGTTGCGCACCAACGGCCATGTTGCAGATCGCGCGCTGCGCAGCGTCGAGGCTTCCCGAGCAGGCAAGTCCGTAGCGGTCGCAGGTGAATTCGCAGCGCCTGCTGTACCACAGTCGTGGCCAAATGCACCATGATCCCCAACTCGCAAAGAAATGCTTCCAGCCGAGATGCCCCGCATAGTGGTGTCCCAGTTCGTGACCAATCACAAAGGCCAATTGGCGATGATCTCCTTTGAGGAGTATGGAATCGATCACACCTGAATAGAGCACAACAACTGGTGTGCCGAGCAGCCGCATCGCGAACGCATTCCACAGTGAATCCTGAAGCACATAGATCTCAGGAAGTGGGCGTCCGAGGCGGCCTGCGAAATCGCTCGCCAACCGATGAATTTCAGGAAACTGCGCTGGACTCACTTGCACCGCATTCACCCGATAGTGCGCGAACGCCATGGCATGGCGAATGAAGAGTGCAAGCATGAAAAAGCCTGCGAAAATAAGCAGTATGCCGAGTGTTACAAGCACATAGATGAGTGCGAAGAGGAGCGCGATACCAGCTGCGGCGCAGACCAATGCGAAGGCTGTGGATTCGCTTCGATCGAGAAGCTTTTGCTCGTCGAGTTTCGCGACAGAAGGCATTGGCTGGGTGGGCGGCGTCGTGTTGTTCAGCGGACTATTTTGATATGTCGCCACTGTCGCGATTGCACTCCAACTCGCCATACCGTCGCGCCACACGAGTGTGTCTTGCGAAAGCACTCCCGATCTCAGAAGTCGATGTACTTCGATTTCGGGTACTGGACCGA
>JASGCF010000043.1:0-11938 GCA_030054275.1 Limnohabitans sp.
CGCGCGCCAGACGCTTGGCGGCGCTGCCAACGCACTTCGATGTTGCGCGAATCGGGGTGGGTGGTTGGGTGCGATATTGAGTTCGCCGTTGAGTTCGCCGTTAAATTGGCCGTGGAATTGGCCACAGGAAGCGCGATGCTCTTGGTCAAAACCCCGGCGTTTTTAGGCGTTTCCTGCGATTCGCGTCCGGCGCTGTGGTCGCGAATCTCATCGACCAGCACTTCGATCTCGCGCCCAACCCATGCTGCGTGCACCTGCGCGCTGATCTCGGTTTGCAGATCAAGAAGCAGGTTGTTGCGCAACTTCTTGACTTCATTGGGGATGTCGTCTTCGAATCGATCGATCGCCACGGTGCCGGGCCGCGGCGAGTACTTGAAGATGAAGTTGTTTTTGAAGGGCACCGCTTTCAGGAGCGACACGGTTTCCGCAAAGTCCTCGTCGGTTTCGCCCGGAAAGCCCACGATGATGTCGCCGGCAATGGTGCAATCGGGCAGTTTCGTGCGCACGCGGTCGATGAACTCCAAGTACTCGGCGCGGGTGTAGCCGCGATTCATCGCCTTCAGCATGCGGTCCGAGCCCGACTGAGCCGGAACATGCAAGTAGCGGCAAATGCGCGGGCACCGAGCCATGACATCAAGAATGTCATCACCGAAATCGCGGGGGTAACTGGTGACGAAGCGAAGGCGCTGAAGTGCAGGAACCTCGTCGTGGATGCGCTCAAGGAGACGGGCAAAGGTCGTGACTGAGCCGTCGGTTGGAGCCGGTTGCCGGAAAGCCGCAAGTCCTGGTCCCACCTGAGGTTGCTCTCGTCCTCGGGCGTCCACTGCGAGGCCGTGTGTGTAGCGGTAATGGTTGACCGTTTGGCCAAGCAGGGTGATTTCAATCACGCCCGCGTCGACGAGGCGCTTGCACTCGTCGATGATCGAATCGGGCGGACGATGAACCTCAGCGCCACGCGTATTTGGCACGACGCAGTAGGTGCAGAACTTGTTGCATCCTCGGGTGATGCGCACATAGGCGCTGCGGCGCTCCGCGCCTGGCTCGGTCGGCTCAAACGCGCGCGACAGGTCGAGCAACTCCAAATGATCTTCGGCGGCAGCGAGGGTGGTGGAGCGGCGCGATTTACTTCCCGCGAGGGCGATGCGTTCCTCGCGACTGGCCCCCTCGGCGCGGCGCACATTGTCGATGAGCGCCGGAAGGCGATCGAGTTCGCCCGGCCCACACAAGAGGTCGACTTGTGGGAAGCGTCGCAGCATGTCTGCGCCGTCGCGCTCTGCCATACAGCCGAGGACGCCAAGGATGACATGCTCGCCAGCCTTCTTTCGCAGACCCACAAGCCCGAGTCGTGAATATGCCTTGTTTTCAGCCTGTTCCCGCACCGAACAGGTGTTGTAGAGCACCACATCGGCCGTTTGAAAATTGTCGGTGAAGCGGTAGCCAAGGCTGCGCAGGTGGCCACGGACAAGCTCGCTATCGAGCTCGTTCATCTGGCACCCGAAGGTTTCGAGATAGACGGTTGGACCCGTGGACATCGGATCGACAGCGTAGCCGAGAGATGCTGTCGCGACTTCTCTCCCCACGCGCCAGAAATTGCCGATAATCGGCGACATGATGCGGATGTCGCACGGTGTCGTTCTTTCGGTCCTCGCACTGCTCGTGTTGGGCGTGGTGATGGTGAACTCTGCTGGCCTGAGCGTGCCGCCAGATCCGGCGCTGCTTGAGTCGGGTGCGATGTCGCAGAAGGCATTCGAAAAAGCGGAGCGCTTGTACGACGGCGGCATCACGGTCGACAAGGTGTTTTACGGTCGTCCTGCGATCATCGCGTTCTTGTCGTTGGTTGCGATGTTCTTCGCGTCGCGCATCGATCTTGAATGGTTGCGTCGCTTGCGTGGATGGGCTTCGCCGATTCCGTGGATCTTGGGTCTGACGGTTGTCATGCTTGTTCTGACGCATGTGCCCGGCATCGGACGCTCTGTGAATGGTGCAGCGCGTTGGATCGGTCCAAGTTGGCTTGGCTTCCAACCAAGCGAATTGGCCAAGTGGGGCATGTTGATGGTCGCAGCGTGGTTCTGCGTGCAACATGCAGATCGCATTCGATCGTTCAAGCGCGGATTTGTTCCGGCGCTGTGCGTGCTTGGTGGAATCGTCGCGCTGATTGGGAAAGAAGATCTTGGCACCGCTGTTCTTGTGTTTGCAAGTTGCACGGCGATTCTGTTGGTTGGCGGTATGCGGATCATGCATCTCGCACTGCTTGTTCCAGTTGGTGTGGCCGGCGCGATTGCCGCTGTGTTGACGAGTCAGTACCGCGTGAACCGCCTCATCGCGTTCAGCAATCCATGGCAAGAACCGGAAGGAATTGGATATCATGTGATTCAATCGATGAGTGCCATTTCAGGCGGCGGCTTGTCGGGACACGGTCTTGGCAACGGACTGCAGAAGTTCGGCTATTTGCCTGAAGACACCACCGACTTCATTTTCGCCGTGATTTGCGAAGAACTTGGCATCGCCGGTGCACTCCTTGTCGTGCTGTTGTTTGCGGGACTGCTCTTGTGTGGCTTGGCGATTGTGAATCGCGGTGCGAAGCGTGCAGAAGCAGATGCGATTGTGCCTCCGTTCTCGCGACTCTTTGGCCTTGGCGTCTTGCTCACGATCGGCATGCAAGCACTGATCAATTTGCTTGTCGTGACGGGCATGGCGCCAACGAAGGGCATCGCACTGCCGTTCCTCTCGAGCGGTGGTTCGGGTTGGGTTGCAACGGGCTTCTCGATTGGATTGCTACTTTCCATCGAGCGACATGCGCGCAAGCGCGAGCAAACACTTGGACTTCCGTCTGAGGAAGAGGTCAAGACGCAGGGCAGCGAGGCGAACGCTGCTTCCGCCGCTTCTGTTGTTGCTGCCTGAGCGAGCCGCCATGCGCGATCAGCAATCATCGTTGGCAGAGCAGGCAATCACGCGACGAAGCATCGTCCTTGCAGGTGGTGGCACAGGCGGGCACATCGCTCCCGGAATCGCGATTGCGGAGCGACTTGCCGAAATCGCGCCAGAAATGGCACGCGTGTTCGCATGCTCGACGCGCGCGGTCGACGCCACAATGCTCTCGCATGTTGGCGCGGATTTTGTACCGATCGAAGCGGAGGGGCTTTCACCACGGCCCTTGAAACTGGTGCGTTTCGTGCGCGCGTTTCTTGCTGGCCGCGCGACGGCCCGCGAATTACTTACTGAACGCGGCGCGCGCGTGGTGATTGCGCTTGGCGGTTATGTCACAGGCCCTGTGGTGGCTGCAGCGAGGGCGATGGATGTACCAGTGCTCCTCGTGAATCTCGACGCGACGCCCGGCAAAGCAAATCGATGGGTTGCGAAGCGTGCTGCGCGAGTGCTGACGGCATGTCCGACACCAAGCATGCCACACTTCGCAGAGCGTGAGGTTGGCATGCCCATTCGCCGCGCCGCGATTTCGCCGACCAGTGTGGTCGAGTGTCGCACGAAACTTGGACTTGAGCCTGGGTTTCACACGCTCTTTGTGACGGGTGCGTCACAAGGTGCAGCCAGTTTGAATGAACTGATGCGTGCGCTCGTTCGCGGCGAATTGAGGCAGGGTGATCGCGCTGCATTCGGCGGATGGCAGGTGCTTCATCTTGTTGGAAATGCGGACCGCGCGCCGATCGAGGCTGCGTATCGCGAAGCTGGTGTGCGCGCGAAGGTTGTGCCGTTCTTGCATGAGATGGGACTCGCGTGGGGCGCTGCGGATTTGGCGTTGTCGCGGGCGGGTGCGAACTCCGTCGCAGAAGCCGCGCTGAATGGCGTACCAACGATCTTTGCGCCGTATCCCTATCACGCAGACTTGCATCAGAAGTGGAATGCGAAGCCGCTTGCAGATGAGGGCGTCGCAGTGCTGTGCGATGATCTCATTGAACCAGCGCGAAATCGCGAAACACTTGGGAAAGCGTTGATTGAGTTGTTGTCGGATCACGCGCGGCGCGACGCGATGCGGGCGCAGTTACGCGCTCGCGCACGCGATGACGCCGCGCTTGAAATCGCCCGTGCTGCGCTCGAGTTGGCGCAAAAACGCGCGTAAGTGCGGTGCTGCATCGATCGACACCACGCGTACTTTCGGTGTGCTTTAGCTGACGCTCGCGAGCCACTCCGTGAGCAACTCGATCGTGTGTTCGAGGTCATCCTTGTCGACCATCTCGGTGGTCGTGTGGATGTAGCGCGTACCCGTGACGATCGCCACGCAACGCGCGCCAACGCCCGCGCGTTGAATCGCGGCGCCATCTTGTCCGCCTCGGGGAAGAATGCACTTCTGGTGCGGAATACGGTGCTTTCGCGCTGTCGCGCAGAACTCTTCGACAAGCGTGTGATCCGAAATCATCGATGAATCTTGCACCATGATGCCAGCGCCGAGCCCTTGCTTCGTCACGCGCTGGTTGTCAGGAACGCCTGGCGTATCGCAGGCGAGTGTCACATCAAGCCCGATACCAATGTCCGCCTTCGCTGCGTATGCAGCTGTTTGCGCGCCACGCAAGCCCACTTCTTCTTGCGTTGTGAATGCAGCGACGATTTCACATGCGTGACCACCCTTTTTCTTCGCCAAGCGCCGAGAGCATTCGATGGCGATGAAGCATGCAAGTCGGTTGTCGATGGCCTTCGAAACCAACTTCTTCGGTGTCTCAAGAAACGGAGTATCGAGCACCACAAAATCGCCGATTTCGACCGACTTCTTCACTTCGTCTGCGTCGCGTCCGAGGTCGATGAAAAACTCTTCGACGCCAGGAACTTTGGTGCGTTCTGCTTCGCTTGAAATGTGAATGGGTTTGCCGCCTGGATTCATCACACCCTTGAAGTCGCCCTTCTTCGTACAAACAAGGACGCGCGACGCAAACAAGTTGCGTGTGTCGAACCCACCAGCAGCGTTGACCCAAATCATGCCCGCATCGTCGACATGGCGAACGAAGAAACCAATCTCGTCCATGTGCGCAGCGAGCATCACACGCGTGACTTTGCCCTTTGCCTTGCGTGTTGGTTTGCGTGTGCAAATGTACGAGCCCATGGCGTCGGTCTCGCGCGCGTCAAACACGCCCTTCGTCTCGCGCTCGATGAGCGCGCGCACGCGTTCCTCGCGGCCAGGGACGCCCGGGGTTTCGCAAAGACGGCGGAAGAGGTCGATGTCCATAGCCATGGTGCACTCCGGCAAAGAGAGGGTGTTCTGTTGATTGCACGGGAAAGCGGTCCCGCGGGGCGGTGATGGTATAGGATCGCGCCCATGATGTTTGATACACCGCTTCGCGAGGAACACCGTGCATTCGCAGCGAACGACGCAGCTCGGCGCGCAGAGCGTGCGCAGGCCTCGCGCGGTACCGCAGCGGGTGTGGTCGTTGCGCGGCGCGAAATGGAGATCGAGTATCTCCCGTTTGGCCCAGCAGATGCGACGGGCGCCCCGACCTGTGAAGTGGTGGCGCAGTATGCGGAAGTAGAACTCGAGTACGCGGCGATTCGATCGAATGTTGCGCTTGTTGATTGTCCGCAGCGCGCTTCACTGGTGGTCACCGGCAAGGATCGTGTTGATTTCGTCAATCGTTTGGTGACCCAAGAGATTGCGAAGTTGCCGGAAGGCGCCGTTGCGCGGGCGTTTCTCACCAATCGGAAGGGCCGCATTGAAGCGGACCTCGTGGTTGCTCGCCTTCCCGACATGCTGCTCATCGACACACTCGCGCACGATGTGGCGCCGCTCGAGGAAGCACTGGAAAAACTGCACTTTTCGGAAGATGTTGCGTTCGCGTCGCGCGTTGGAACGCACGCGCGCATTGCGTTGCATGGTCCCAAAGCGGAAAACGCGTTGAAAGCGCTTGGGTTCCTTGCCGCGGAATCGCGGGCATCCACTGCACAGACGCATGCAACACAGTCGGCGCCGCACATGGCGTCGAACATGGCGTCGCACATGGCGTCGAATACGGCGTCGAATACGGCGTGGCGTGTTGCGCTTGGCGATGCGCACGCAGAAATCTGGCGGGTTGATGAGTGTGGCGTGGCAGGATTTGAAATGTCGGTGCCGATCGTGCAAGTCGCAAATCTCTGGCGTTCCTTGGTGACCTTTGGCGCGCGCCCCGCCGGATGGTTCGCAACAAACACAGCGCGTCTTGAAGCTGGAACGCCGTACTTTCGCATTGATTTCGGCCCCACGAATCTGCCTGCAGAAACAGGTCTTTTGGCTTCGCGCGTGTCATTTACGAAAGGCTGCTATCCCGGTCAAGAAGTGGTCGCGCGTATGCAGCACCTCGGGAAGCCGAAGCAGATGCTTGTGGGACTGCGTGTCGAAGCAGATCTCTTGCCTGTCGCAGAAGCACAGGTGTTTGCTTGCGGCTCAACAACTTCGAGCGATGACGCCATCGCACTCGGTGATCAAGTTGGCGTGGTGACTTCGAGTGGAATCGCACCGATGCTTGGCGCCGCACCTGTCGCATTCGCCATGATTGCAGCGAGTTCCTGTGCGATTGGCACCAAAGTGATGGTGAACGCAGAGGGTGCACAAGCGCCTGCGACTGTCGTTCCACTTGCATTCCTTGATACGGCACACGAGCAGGATGTACAGCAAGAGTCGCAGCATGAACGCGGGGCAACCCCGTGAACGACGCATCCACATCGCCAGTTTTTGACTTCAAAAGCGCAGAGTTCGTACTGCTCGCTGGTGGCGCAGCGCTCACGGTGGTGGTGTTTGTGATTGCCATCATCCTTTTTCGTATGGCGAGTCGCGAGCATCGCAAGCAGGTCGAACGGGAACAGCGCGAATTCGCTGCAGGTCCAACGCAGAAGGAGCGCGTGGGATGAGCGATGTGTTTGTTGAACTGTGTGAGGTTGGACCTCGCGACGGATTACAGAACGAGAAGCGCATCGTGTCTGTTGCAGACAAGTTGCGCTTCATCGATCTCTTAGCGTGCGCAGGATTTCGCGAAATCGAAGCAACGAGTTTTGTGAGCCCCAAATGGGTTCCACAGCTTGGCGACGCAGAAGAAGTCTTGCCGCAAGCGATGGCTGCGCATCCAGAGACGCTCTTTTCTGTGCTCGTTCCAAACGAGAAGGGACTCGAGCGCGCGCTCGCCTGTGGCGCGCGGAAAGTGAGCGTGTTTACCGCTGCGAGCGAGGGATTTGCGCGGAAGAACATCAACGCATCGATTCGCGAGTCCATCGATCGGTTCATTCCCGTTGTTCGTCGCGCACATGATGCGGGCATCCCGGTGCGTGGATATGTGAGTTGCGTGGTGGCGTGCCCGTACGACGGGCCGATTGCGCCAAGCGTTGTTCGTGACACTTGCGCGATGCTCGCTGAAATCGGGGTTGATGAACTCGATCTTGGCGACACGATTGGCGTTGCGTTTCCTGATGACATCGCGCGCGTGGTCGAGGTCTGTGCGACGATTCGTCCCGTCGATCAACTCGTACTGCATCTCCATGACACGCAGCATCGTGCACTTCTTTGTGCGGAGCGCGCGCTCGCGATGGGAGTACGGCGCTTTGACGGATCTGCTGGCGGTATCGGAGGATGTCCGTATGCGCCCGGTGCAAGTGGCAACATTTCAACTGATGCGCTTGCTGCGTTGTGCGAGGCGCGCGGTTACTCGACATCCATTGATCGAGAGGCACTCACGCGCGCTGCGGCGTTCATCGCTGGCGTGCTTGCTGCACCGTGATGATGCGCATTCGCAAGCGCTGGGCGCTGCAGGCGCTCTGCCCGCCACGCCGCGCGTGGCGAAGTGTCGAGGGTGTAGTGTCGACCTTCTTCAAGAATTCGATGAACGCGAACGGTTGTTGACTGCACGGTTCGCTCGATCACAACCGCGTGTGGCTTTCCAGGAAAGCCGAAACTTCCCGTGTTCACAATGCGCCGCGCACCGACCGTACGCACCGACGCGCGGTGACTGTGGCCAACAAGCACGGTGCCCGCATCCGGCGCAAACTTGTCGGTCCACGCAGATGCCATGGAGGGGAATCGCGCCCAATATGCAAGGACAGCGAGTACGCGATGCGGTCGAAGCAGCGTGTTCGCTGCAGTGGAAACATGCGCACCTTCGCCCATACTTCGCCACTCTGCAAGCGATGCTTCGCGTGCCGCCTGAAAGCGCGCTGCGTCTTCGGGCATGGTCGACGCAAGCGCTGCGAGCGTTGCTTCGTAGGTGCGACGCATCGATGCTGCATACGGCGACCACGGGGCGATCGCTGGATGGAACGCGTCGCCATGGGTGATGTAGATCGCGCCGTCTGCAAGTGTGAGTGAGCGCGTCTCGCTTACGAACGCGTCGTGATTGCCGGCGATCAGGTCGAGTCGAATGCCGCGGCCAGTGCACAGATCGCGGAATGCTGCGAGTTCCGCTTCTGCGTCTTGCTGAAATCGCGCGTGGTGAAGTTCTGCCGCATCGCCGTTGATAATCACGCGATCTGCGCGCTCAACCAGAGGACGCAACGCCAAAGCACTTCTCGCTCCGCCGGGCTTCCCGAGGTGGAGGTCACTGAGAACGAGTGTGCGGGCAGTTTCCATGGATGCGAGGTTGAGACCGCGCGATGCGCGGGCAGGTGTCATCGGCGCAAGGATCGGCAGAGGTGAATCGCTGCGATGTTCTGGCGTTGAGATTGCGGTTCGTTTTTGGTGACCGACGAAGTTCGTGCACGATCACCCTTCATTCGTGGTCGCGGAATCCACCGCCGATATCGCCGACATCTCCGGCGAAACCGTCCTCTGGGCCGAAATTGATGAGGTTTTTGCCGTCGCGCTTTGCCTGCAGCGCGCGTGCGTCTGCGCAGCGCAAGAGTTCTTCGAGCGTTCGGCCGTCCCACGGGAAGGTGGCGCAACCACCCGACAGAGTTATCGAGCCTGGACCAGGTCGGCCCAAGATTTCGATCGGTGTGCGCGTCGATGCAAGTTTGGCGCGGCAGCGCTCCGCGATCGCAGGGATGCTTTCAGGCACCGCGTCTGGTCCTTTCCCAGAGCATGGATCGCAGAACAGGACAACGAATTCATCCCCGCCGAGTCGAAACACATGGTCGCCCGGTCGAATGCACTCGCGCATGACTGCAACCGCCTCGCGCAGCACCTCGTCGCCTGTTTCGTGCCCGTAGGCGTCGTTGTATTGCTTGAAGTTGTCGATGTCGAACACCATCAAACTCACAAACCGTCGATCTGTGTGCGCCTGTTGCAAGGCGCGGGGCGCGAAGTCGTAGAGCGCGCGGCGGTTGCCTGCTCCGGTGAGATCATCGCTCCACACCAGTTTGCGTTGCATCAGGTGCAATTGCTCGAAATCAAGCCACTCGGCAAGCCAAGCAGCCCAATTGGCGAGTACCGCGACATCACAGATGCTCGATAGAAGTTCACCATGCAGCGTTGATGCGCCGCGAATTTCGACGGCGCGCAGTTGTGCGCGTTCGCTTCGAATGGAGTTCTCTTCGCCAGCCCGCGCAGGCGCCGCGTAGCGGAGGTCATCACAGGCTAGATGCTGGCGAAGGACGGTGAGCGCCACTGGTAACAGTTCGTGCCCATCTCGAATCGCGCGCAAGAGATCGATGTCGGATGCTTCGGGAGAGATTTCGCGTGAGGCGTCGCCTCTCGCCTCGTTCGCAGCCTCCATCGAGGCCTCCATCGAGGTCTCGTATTGTGACGAGCGACCGTCCGTCCGTCTGCGTCGCGTTGCGTGATGTGCGTCGGGTGTAGATGGCGTCGTAGATGGCGTCGTAGATGGCGTTGGGGATGAAGTGTTTGGTGAAGTCGCTGTCGAAGCTGTCGCGCGCGGTGCGGATTGTTTCGCAGGCGAAGTGACCTGGGCAGGATTTGTGGGGTTCGCAGCCGTTTGTGCGTGTCTCGGAGCCGTGTGCGGCGCGGGCGGCGTCGATGCTGGATCCGACTCTGGATGAACCTGCGCAAGCGCGCGCTTGACATGCATGTCGACCACTTGGCTTGGATTCGGAATTGCAGTGGTCGTCGGAAGTTTCGAATGCAACGGCTCGCGCTCTGGTTCAATCAGCCCAAGATCCGTGAAGACGCGCGTGATGTCTTCGCCGCGCGCCGGAAGCGGGATGAGTTCGTCGAACCCCGCTGCGACCGCGATCGCTTCGAGATCGATGTCGTCGTTGGGTAGGAGAAGAACGAGCGCAACGGAACTGTCTGTCTTGTGGAACGAATCACAGAAGATCTCAGCGTCGAAATCTTCCACATCGCTTGCGATCGCAACCGCTGTGATTGGTTCACGCGCCGTTGATTCTGCGACATCAACAAGCGCTGCATACGACGACTTCGCTTCAGAGACTGCTGGAAGAAACTTGCGCGCAATCGATGCAAACTCGCGCGCAGCTCCTGTGCCGCCCACAACGAGCAAGCGTCCGCGCAGTGCGCGCTGTTTCGGGAATCCGCGCGATGGCGTGGTCATCGTGCACCTCGCGGAGTATCGCCTGGATCGATCTTGGTCCGATCGACATCGTCGTGGTCGTCGCGGTCATCTGGCGCGTCGGAGAAGAGCGCGTCGAACTCTTCCTGCGTGATGCGTGTTGCACTTGGTGGCGCAGGATCGCGCGGCTCATCGCCATCAAGACCGTCTGCGAAGTCTTTGTGGGAATCGCGTGCATCGTTTGCATCGCGTGGTGAGTCTGCGGAGACGCTCTGCGCGGGTGTCGCGGGTGTCGCGGGTGTCGCGGGTGTCGCGGGTGTCGTGGGTGTCGTGGGTTTCTTGGGTGTTTGTCGAGATTCGCTTGGTGCAATGCGCAGAGAGGGCGTCGCGAGCCCGCGCTGCGGCCGACGAACAAAATCGTCGATCGCTTTGTGCTCTATGTGCATGTCGGAGCCGAACTGCGCCTCGAGAGTTTCCGCCCTCGGTCGTCCGGTAATGATCGACATCACCAAGTCCGACTGCAGCATCAACGCGTGAACATGTGGAAGTCGCGCTGCGATCGTCGAGAACAACAGGTCGAGATCATCGATCGGACGATCTGCAACCACCAAGACCGAGCGGTCGCCAGCGCGGCGACCGTTGAACTCGTGCCAGCAGAGCGACGCCATGGCTGTGAGGGGATGTCCGAGAATTTCGGTCTTCAGGCCAACTTGGTCAACTGCGTGCTGAAGTACTGCACCCAAAGGGCCACCATCAGCGGTGAGAATCACCGCATGGGAAAACCCGCGAAGGGCCTCCTGTGGACTCGGGGGGGTGGCGGACACGACAAACTCCTCCATCGATCAAGACAGATCACACTGCGTCGAACTGCATTGGACGCGACGCCCTGCATTGATCCATGCAGCATCGAATCTAGCACCGGAATCGAGAGAAGCCGCGTTTTGCGCCTCGTTGGCGTAATTCAGGCAGGGAATTTCGGCGTTTGTAGAAGTGTTGGGGCGTGGGTTTCTTTCCAGTTCGCGGTTGAAGCGAGCGAGGGGGAGGTGGTTTTCGGTCGTTGGGATGTGTTGTTGAAGGCGCATCGCCTGCGGACGAGTTGCTGCGGAGGATGTGCCGTGGAGGATGTGCTGCGGACTTCTCTGCGTGCTCACGCTTGCCATTGGTCGCAACTCGCGACGGGATCTGTTAGACTCATCGACCCGTCGCCCACCGTGTGGTGGGCTCACTCAGTTCGCAGCGTGCCTTTTGCAACCGACTTTGATTGTTGCGGGCACTGTGCGATCGCGAGCATCCAAGACCCTTGATGAAGATTGGTAGCAGCATGACCCAGTTCCAACAGACCCCGACCCCTGCGTTCAAGTTGAAGGAAGGCGTTGGTGGCCGTCGTTTCGTCGATTACCGCTCGACCGAAGATTTGCGCCGTCTTATGACTCCGAACGGAAAGATCTACTCGCGCAAGCGCACCGGTCTGAGCGCACAAGAGCAGGCACAGGTTGCCCAGGCGATCAAGCGCGCGCGTTTCATGGCGCTCTTGCCGTACACCAGCGCGACCATGTAAAAGAGTGTGAGAG
>JASGCF010000043.1:12038-13224 GCA_030054275.1 Limnohabitans sp.
AGAGTGTGAGAGGGTGTGAGAGAAGTGTGCCTGAGATTTGCGATGCAAAGCGCGTGATTGGGCGTTGGTTGCTCGGCACCACTTCCTGCGATCCTCAGTCTGACTCGAAATTCCTACTGCGCCCGTTCTCTCGGGCGCGGTTTTCTTTTTCCCCAGCACTGGTTTGGGTTGTGTCGCAGTGTTTGCGGATGCGTTCGTTGTCCGGCAGCGTCACGCGGATTGCGGCGATTTCGCAGCAGGGCGCAGCCACGAGGTGAGTCGTGCCCACCAACAAAGCGTGCGTAGTTTGCGCAGTCCGGCATCGGATGCGTCGATCGCTTGCCCTCGTGCGATCCATGCTTGCGCGATACCAAACGCGCGTCTGCGAATTGCAATGAGTGCCAAGTTGTGTACCGCCACAAGTGACTTTGGATCGAGTTTGAGCAATCGGCGCGCGCACGCGCGGCCTTCGCGCAAGTCACCCTGTTCGAGCGCAATGCGTCCAGCCAACCGCAGGACTTCCCGATCATTGGGGAAATCGCGTCGAGGCGCACTCCCGAAGCGAGAGCGAAACGCGCGGACTGCACGGTCGATGAGTCCAACGGCAAGCATTGCTTGCACCAACTCAAGCAAATCAACCCGATCTGGCCGCGTACTGGTCTGATCGAATGGTTTCGCGTCAAACTCCCTCGCGAGAATCTCACGGGCCCGCGCATGCTCTCCACGCGAGACAGCGAGCAGGGCTGTCTCGTAGCCAAGTCCAGCGGTATCCGCTGCGATCTTGGTCGCGATTTCGACATGCCGCGCCGCACGCACGAGATCATCGCGCCGCCGCATGGTGCGCGCGATGAGCACATGCAAGCGTGCGTTCGCTGGCTCCGCGCGCGCAAGATGTTCGAGAATTGGGCCTGCTTCCGCAGTGCGCCCGCAGGCGAGATGAATGCGCACAGCTTCAAGTGCGAGTGGCGCCGGAACGCCGCCGCGGCGGAATTCCTCCGACAACAGGATGGCGGTTTCGGCACCGCGATCTGCCAAGAGCAACACGCGTGCGAGTTCGGTGCGTGCACCGGTGAGCGTCGGGCCTTCTGCGATGGCGCGGCGGTAGCAGTGCTCCGCGCGTTTGAGATCACCGCGCGCGAGCAAACTGCGCGCGATTTCGAGGTGGGAAGTTGCCGGTCGATCAATGGAATGCAGCGCGAGGTAGTAC
>JASGCF010000374.1 GCA_030054275.1 Limnohabitans sp.
TGCGGCGATTACGGTTGCAGCGCCTCCGGTGATGCTGCTTGCACTTCTCAACCCGCGCGGCGACGGGCCCGCAGAGATGGTGAGCGGCACCGCTGTCGTCGAGGACGAGGAAGCAGCGCGGGTCGAGCAGCAGGTTGAAGACCCGTCCGACGACGAAATCTGATCGAGGTGGCCTGAAGGCGCCCTTTGCAGTTGTCATGCAACCCGCTTGCCGAACGGGCACTTTTTGCCTTTGGAGTATTCGCCCTCCGTCGACCGATGAACGGATTTGCCGCGAGAGTGGTTCTCTGCGCGCGAAGATTGCCGATGAGTCCCTCCGAAAGAATCGCGGGATGACTCGGCCGGGGCGGTGGACGGAATAGGGACCTCACTCTGGAAACAGTGAGGAGTCATCGAGAGGCCGGGGCATTGTTCCCGGTGGGGCCAAAGTGGGGTCGCTTAGGACGAGCGACTTGCGATCAGGATTTGCGCGCTTGGGCGTGCATGCACTCGGAAGGATTCTGAGGTACGCGATCGTGTCAGATGGAGCAGCATCAACAACAAAGCCGGCTGCCTCGCTTGAGGCCAGCGGTACTCCATCGAGTGTGACCGCGGATGCCGCGAAAAATGCAGCGGCTCAACCAACATCGCTGCGCGCCCAACTGCGTCACGCATGGCAAATTCCGCTCCTTCTTGCAGGTGCTGTTGGTGTTGCAGGGGCTGTGTGGTTCGCGCGAACTCATCAGCCAGAACACGACTTTGCAGCCGCGCTTGAGCAAGCGTCGGAACTCATCTCCCAAGGCGATGCTGATCGCGCCAAGATCGTTCTCGAGGAAGTCGTTGGGCAGAATCTTGAGCTGGCGCCGGATACAGTTTTGCCTCGATTCCTTGCCTTGAAAGCAGATTTGAAGGCACTGTCGCTTGGAAACATCGAGCAACCTGGGCGCGAATTTGACGAGTCTTTGGTTGCGGATTTCGATGCCGCAAAGCGCGCCGGATGGACTCTGACGCCTGCGCAGACGACGGTGTACTCAAAGGCACTCGTTCGACTTGGGAAAGCGAATGAAGCGTTGGCAGTTGCGGAGGAATCTGCGAAGACCGCTGAAATTGGGGACTTGCGCCTGCAGGTGAAGCGCGACGCGCTTGAGCAGTTGCTTGCCGAGAGTGCCGCAACGCCGTCGCGGGATACGGCGCGACTGCTGCAGGCGATCGACGAGTTCCGTGCGATTCCAGGATTGCCACTCGAACATCTGGCGTGGGCGGCTGCACGCGCTGCAGATCTGCGCATTGCGTCCGGTGACTATGCCGAGGCCGCCGACCGACTTTTGGTTGAACTCGGGCGACTGGAATCGTTGCGTCAGGGAACGGAAGCGTCGCGCGGCGAACTCGAAAGTGCAGCGCTCGCGGAGTTGTACGGACTTCGCGGAGAAGCGCTTCGCCGCGAAGGGCGCTTTCTGGCAGCGCGTCAAGAGTTGGAGCATGCTGCGTCGCTTGCCCGTGGGGGATCTGCGATCGCGGGCGCGATCGATATCTCGCTTGGAAACACACTGCTTGCGCTTGGCGATGCCTCGCTTGCGCACGCGACCTTCGATCGAGCGGTGCTCGCCCAGCACGAGGGTTCACTCGCACATGAAGCGCGACTCGGTCGCGCCGAGGCGCGGCTTGAACTCGACCAGTTCGATGACGCGCGGGTCGATATTGCGGCGCTTTGCGAGGCAGGGCGGCGCAAGTCTCTCCACAACCTCACGATCGAGGGACTTGAAGCGATGCTTGTGGCGCGTGCGCGAGAAGGGCTTGCAGAAAGCGAGTTTTCTCGCGCGCTTGAACTTGCTGAGTTCGCTCTCTCGTTGGCAGAAGTTCGGTCGGTTGATCCTGATGCGCTTCTGATCGCGGCAACAGCGGCTCGCGAGGATGCAGATCGTCGGATGGCCGAAGCCGGTGGTGGACGCGCTGCAATAGAGCGCATGTCACCTGAAGATCGCGCGACGCTGCATCAATTGCTTCATCGTGCTGCGGAGCGCTTCGTTGCGTATGCGGCGACTCCTGCGTGCCGCAATCGAGGTGATCAAACATTCACCGAGTGCCTGCGGCGCGCTGCGCAGAGCTACGACGAATCTGGTTGGCCTGAGCAGGCTGTGGCGCAGTGCGAGCGATTGCTCGCGGAACTTCCACTTGAAGATCCAGATCGAGCGGAAGCCTACTTGCGGATCGCAGCGATTCGCGAGGCTGCTGGAGCATTTGGCGACGCAGCTGAGAATTACTTGCGAGCCATCAATGTTCGCCGTGAGGGCAGTGAGTACACGGCACGCGCGATTGTGCCGCTCGCGCGTGCGCTCGAAGCTGATGGGCGCGGCGGCGAGGCCATCGCCCACCTCCAGCGTGTGCTTGCGGGTGAGTATGGGCTGAAGCCAGACGCCCTTGAGTACTTCCATGCGCTGGATCTCCTTGCCAAGATTCACTTTGCAGCAGGGCGCGCAGCCGAAGCTGCAGAATTGTTGCATGAAGCCGTAGCGCGTTGCCCAGATCCGTCGCGACTCGGCGAGTTGCGATTCCGACTTGGCGAAGCGTATGTGGCAGTCGCGCGCGCTGCCCGCGATGCATCAACCAAAGATGATGTGACGGTCGCCGCCAAGGCTCGCATGACATCGGACGCAGAGAATCGATTCCGCGAAGCACGACGAGTCTTCGACGCGGCCATCGAAGCGATCGAACAATCAGTAAGTCGTGCTGGTGCCGCAGAAGTTGGTCCGGTTGCTGTTGAAGCAACAGGCGAAGGCGAGAGCAAGAATGCCACTCGACTCACAAGGGCTGCGCTGCAGGATGGGCTGGTTCGCGACATGCTGCGTGAGGCATATCTGCGACGCGCGGATTGCGCCTACGACCTTGCACTGTTGAAAAGTGCAACGGGCGTCGCTTCGCAGAACTCAAGCCCTTCGATCGATGCAACCAGCGCGCGGGCTTTCGAAGATTGCATCGCGCTCTATGAGGCGGTGGAGCGCAAATTCCCCGATCACCCATCGACGATGGTCGCGCTCATCCAAATCGTGAATGCATGTGATCATCTCGGTGATCGGCAGCGAGCA
>JASGCF010000375.1 GCA_030054275.1 Limnohabitans sp.
GATGACGGCCTTGCGGCTCACCACCAAACGGCCCTTGTCCTTGTTCAACTCCACAATCTGCACCGGGAACTTTTCACCGATGAAGACAGAGATGTCCGCCACATGTCGCACATCGACTTGGCCCGCTGGCATGAAGCCCTTGTGATGCGCGATCTCCATCTCGAGACCGCCCTTATTCATGCCAGTGCAGCGGCCCTCGACCACTTGGCCAACCTCGAGGTTGCCCCAATCGGCCTTCTGCACAGCACCTTCGAGGCTCAGAATCGAAAGCCCCTCAAACGGATCAAATCGCTCGACCACAAAGCCGCGCTCGCTTCCAACGACCGGCGGCTGTTGGTCGCCGGATGCCATGAATTGCGCAAGCGGGCACACGCCCTGCGACCGCGGGCCAAACTCGACAAACACATCGCCCGCATGCACACGAATGATGGTGCCTTGCCGAACTTGTCGTCCGCGCTGGGACGGACGCGATGCGTTGCTTGCGTTCTCAAGGTCCTCGATGGACATGTCGCCAAGCGCGGCTTCGATTTCGCGCTCGAGTTCAGCGTCAATGGCGTTGCCACTGAAATTGGATCGTGAGTTCGGACGGGACGGGACGGGACTGTTGTGTTCGTTCGACATTGTGATGGGTTCGCTGTTGGGCCGAGCAGCGTACCTTGAGCCGGCAAGATCCTGCAAAGGGCTTGTCGGATTCCGAGACAACCGTGCAACTTCACGCATGTCCGACCGGATAGTTCTCGTCGTCATGGTGGGGAGGATGGCGACGGCCACCAGTTGGTGAAGGCGTCAAGCGTCCGACAGCAGGCATCAAGCGTGCTTTGCACAGGTGCCATGAGTCGCTTGGGCAACTGGCGACCACAGCGCTTGCTGAACCGCCTTGAGGTCTGAGAACCAAAAGCGTCCGAGAATCTCCAAACCGTGCGACTCCGGATTTCACTCGGTGTCGTTATCATCCGCCCTCCCTGCACAACGCAGGTCCAACCTTCGGGAGTTTGTAGCCATGGCGAAATCAAAGACCGCGTGGGGCATCGAAATCGGCCAGTACGCGATTAAGGCCATCCAACTTGAGGCCACAGGGAAAGGCCTGAAAGTCGTCGACTTCGTCGTCATCCCGCACGACATCGTGCTCACATCTCCCGAGGTACGCAGCGGAGGAGAAGAGGGCGCGCTGAGCAAGGGCGCAACAATTCTTGAGATGTCCCTTGCGCAACTTGCCACGCAAAAGAAGTTGGAAGGCAAAAATGTTGTCATCAGTTACACATGGGTGACGCAACGCGGAAGCGCAGATCGCGGTATCGCGCGCTTCGCATCACTGCCGCCGGTCGAAAAGCAGAGCGAAATCGCTGGCCTTGTGCGCTACGAAGCCGAGCAGCAGATTCCGTTCGCGCTCACCGATGTCGAATGGGATTACCACGCGTTTCGCTCCGACGATGCGCCCGAAGTGCAGACCGGTATTTTCGCCATTCGCGCGGAGTCGCTCGAGGAGTTCCTTGCTCTTGTCAGCGACAAACTCGGCATTTCGCCGACAGCCGTCACGCTCTCTCCGATCGCGCTCTACAACGCGCTTGCCTATGACCGAGACATCATCGAGAGCGCGAAGCCAACCGTACTTCTCGACATCGGCACATCATCCACTGACTTGGTCGTTGCGGACGGCGAACGCTGCTGGATGCGCACATTCCCGATCGGCGGTCATGACTTCACAGAGGCGATTGTGCGCCAACTCGAAGACAAGGCAGCCGAACGCGGCATGAGCATCGATCAGGCCTATCGCCAAGCAGATGATCGCAAGCAAAAGAGCGCGACAAGCGAAGATCAGAAGTCCATTCTTGGTGCGATGAAGCCGGTCTTCGGAGACTTGATTGGCGACATTCAGAAATCACTCGCGTTCTATCAACAGAACAATAAGGGCACGAAACTCGGCGAAATCGTCGGTCTCGGCTCAACTTTCAAGATTCCGGGTCTGCGCAAGTATCTCGGCATGCAATTGCAACTAGAGATCGAACGCATCGAGAAGTTCAAAAAGATCGGCGTTGAAGGGCCGCAATCCGCCAAGTTCGCAGAGCACGCGGTGAGTTTGTCTGTCGCCTACGGATTGGCGTTGCAGGGGCTCGGGCTTGCCCCGGTTGAAATCAATCTGTTGCCAACCTCAAAGTTGCGCCAACAGATTTGGGCGAGCAAGACCCGTTGGTTTGCAGGCGCTGCAGCCATTGGTTGCGCTGCAGGTGGACTGATGTTCCTCCGTGGAGTGCTCGATCAGAGCGCGCTTGGTGATGTTGCGATTCGATCCGAGGCTGAGCGCGTCGTTGCGAGTGCGAATAGTCAGCGTTCAGCGCTTGCAGCCGAGATGAAGGACCTCGGTTCAAAGTCGAAGAACATGCTCGGCTTACTCGAAGATCGCGAAGTGTGGCCACACATCGTGAGCGATGCGTTGCACGCAGTTGCGGCTGGCAACGAGAAGGCCGCGATTGCAGACAACTTTGATGCAGAGAAGTCAAAGGACGCTCGCCAAGCAGTACTCCGCTCGATGACCGGCGCGTACAAGTTGGTCGGTGGTTCTTCACGCGTGATCGAAGTCACTCTTGAAGTCGAAGTGAACCCAGGGAAGGGCGACATCAACTCAGTGCTCGACGAATCGATCGGCGAGTGGCTCAAAGCAAACGCGATTCGGGATGGGGTGCCATACGACATTCTTGTGAAGGATGCGAAGTGGTCGCACGCCATGATGAAAGTCAACGCGGATGGATCGCTCGTCGCAGATCCTTCTGCAGCAGCTGCGCAAAACGCGGCAGGCGCGCAGCAGCCCGCCGCCGGCCCAGAAGGTGGCGATTTCTCCGCTCCCGGTGGATCGTTCAGTGCTGGTGACGGACCCGGAAACAACTTCGGTGGGGTGAGTGGTAAACGCACTGCGAATTCAGGCGGCGCGATCAATAAGCCCGGTGGTCGCCTCGGCGGAGCAGGTGCTGGCGGTGGCTTCTCGGCAGGCGCGCCGACTGGATCTGACGGTGCCAATACGGGCTCGGGCTCGTCGCAGCC
>JASGCF010000376.1 GCA_030054275.1 Limnohabitans sp.
GCAGCGTCGCGGAAGGTGCGAACGAGGGCGACAATGTGTCGGCCGTCGCTGGGCCAGTGGTCGTCGGAAACGCGGATCTCGTCGCCACTGCTGTTGCAGTACCCGAGATGGTGAGCGCTGGCGGACCGATCGCTGTGTCGTGGACCACGGCAAACAACGGCTCAAACGCAACCATCACAAGTTGGACCGAGCGCGCCCGCTTTGTAGACGCGGCGTCGGGCGGTACTGTCATTTCGTATCTCAGCGATGTCGGCGTGAGCACGCCGCTTGCAGGCGGAGCGAACACGCCACGCGGCACCTCCGGCACCGTGCCAAATGTGCTCGGTGTGCATTTCGTCGAGGTCGTTGTCGACGCGTATGGCTCGGTGGTGGAAGGCGCTGCAGGCGAGGCCAACAATGTCGCCGTGAGTACGCCGATCACCGTGGTTGCTGCAGATCTTGTTGCAGCGAATGCGGTGGTGCCATCGTCGATTGAGCAGTATGTGGGCGTGCAGATCCAATGGAGTTCGCGCAATGAGGGTGTGGGCAGTTCGTACGGCAGTTGCTGGGTTGATCGCGTTTACCTTTCAGCCAACAACACACTGGGCGCGGAAGACATCCAAATTGCGCAGTTCACGCACTGCGCGTCACCGTTTGCGACCGATGCCACCAGTGCAGCGAGTGCAACCATCAACCTGACCGACGCTGTGGCGGCTGGAACCTACTTCCTGCTCATCAAGTCCGACGCGGACAATGCACGCTTCGAGTCGAACGAGTCGAACAATGTGCTTGTCGCGGGAACGGTCGAGGTTGTTTCCGCATCGACGCCAGATCTCACCGTCGTCGCAGCGATTCCTGCTTCGGCGTCTATCGGCGCAACTTTCGAAGTTTCGTGGACTGTCACAAACAGTGGTGGTGACCTTGTTGCTGCGGATCGCTCGTGGAGCGATCGCGTCGTGCTCTCAACGAACGCAGTGTTCGGCGACGCAGACGATCAGACCATCGGTGCGTTCATCTCAAACGGGCCACTTGCAGCGGGCGCATCGCGCGATTCGATTCGCGCGCTCACGGTGCCATCCGCTCCAGGCTCGTACTGGGTGTTCGTACGCACCGACGATTCGAACCAACTGTTTGAATACAACGGTGAGGCGAACAATCTCTCTGCTGCTTCAGGGCCGATGACCGTCGCCTATCCACCGCGTCCCGATCTGGTGGTGCAGTCGATCACGGTTCCATCAACCGCGACCGCCACACAGACGGTGGTGCTTTCGTACTCGGTCGCAAACAACGGCGAAGTCGCCACCACACATGCGTGGCGTGATGCTGTGAGTTTCATTCCAGAAACGGGCGACGGCACGCCGATCGCGCTCGGCGAGTTCTATCGCGTTGGTCCGATTGCAGCCGGCGCAACCGCAACCTACACGGAGACAGTGCTTCTACCGCTCAACTCGGCTGGCGCCGGCCGCGTGCAAGTTCGCACGGATAGTCTGTCCGAAGTCGCTGAAGGCGCTCCGTCGCGCGAATCGAACAACACGCAACTTGATGATACGGTGCTTGTGATCGCGGAGCCTGCGCTTGTTGATCTGGTCATCGAATCGGTGGCCGTTCCTACATCGGGCGTTGGTGGGGCGTCGGTGGCGCTCTCGTGGGTTGGTCGCAACGACGGTGAAATCGCGTCGCCAAGTTCGTGGATCGATCGCGTGTATCTCTCGACAGATACGGCACTCAATGCGGGCGATCTACCGATGGGTACACGCCAGCACGCAGGCGTTGTGGCAGCAGGCGGTACATGGAGTTCGACACTGAACATCGTGCTGCCCGAGATCACGACGCCGATGTATGCGATCGTGGTCGCGGATACAAACGATGTGGTTGAGGAGGGTTCTGGCGATGGAAACAACGCGACAGCGTCCACAACCGCCATCGTCATCACTCCTGCTCCAAAGCCGAATCTGGTTGTATCGCTCACAACACTTCCAAGTACTTGGGAGGCCGGTCAAGCCGTTCAACTTGGATGGAATGTCGAGAACGCTGGAAAGGCGGACGCAGACGGACCGTGGACAGATGCGCTGTATCTCTCGACGGATGCGACCTACAGCCCCGATGACACACTGCTTCGCGTGCAGCAGTATCTCGGCGACCTGCAACCAACCAATGACTACAACCGCCTCGCTGTGGTCACGCTGCCGATCGATTATGTCGGCGGAACGCGATATCTCATCGCGCGCACCGATGCCAACGGCGGCGTCGCTGAAACAAGCGAAACAGACAACGACACGGTGAGCACTGCATTCGAATTGTCACCAGTTCCTGCGCCGGATCTTGTTCCAAGCAAACTTGCTGTCGCACCAACGGAACTCGTGTTTGGGACAAGCGCCACATTCACATTCACAGAGTCGAACGCGGGCTCTGCGGCGGCAACAGGAACATGGACAAATCTTGTTCTCATCTCGACCGACGCAACGCCATCCACGAACGATCTTCCCGTTGCGCTTGGTGGCAGTGGTGGTGCAGCGTTGGCGCAGGGTGCCTCTGCGGTGCGCAGCATCAGCGGTACGCTTCCACTATCGAACTCGCTCCCCGCTGGAAACTACTTCTTCATCGTGCGCAGTGATGCGAATGCATCGATTGTCGAGCAGAGTGACTCCAACAACACCGTGGTCGCAGGCCCGTTTGCTGTTGTGCGCCCAGCGCTGCCAAATCTCGTGGTCAACGTTGGCACGGTGCCTACGCAAGTGAGTGCTGGAGAGAGTTTCTCGGTTGAACTTACTATCTCGAACACTGGCGCTGCAGATGTCACGGGGAACTTCTTCGCAACGCTTACTGCGGATGAAGTCGCTGGCGGCGACACGCTGCTGCAAGAGTTCTTGGTGGCCGGTCCGATTGCTGCAGGTGGAACCAAGTCTGTGACTCGTAGCGTGGCTGTTCCGCCGCTTGCGACGGCTGATTTCGGTGTCAAGGCCTGCGTTGATATCCAAGATCAGGTGGTCGAAGAGAACGAGTCGGACGGTTGCTCGAGCGGTTCGACGATGTCATTGCGACGACCGAACCTCG
>JASGCF010000377.1 GCA_030054275.1 Limnohabitans sp.
GCCTTGTCGAACGCATCATCGTGAACGCGGTGGTGAACCGCGCGAGCGATATTCCCATCGCGCCTCGCAAGGAAGATGTGATTGTTCGATACCGCATCGACGGTGTGTGCATTCTGCGCGACACGCTGACGAAGACCATGCAGAACCAGGTGCTCGCGCGCGTCAAACTGATGGCAGGCGTGAACATCTCGGAGCGTCGCATTCCCCAAGACGGTCGTATCAAAATGACCATCGAAGGAAAGGTCGTCGACTTCCGCGTGTCGTCGTGTCCTGCGGTGCACGGCGAGAGCGTTGTGCTTCGTATTCTGCGACCGGACAGCGCGCGTATCGGTCTCGAAGGCCTCGGCTTCCAGCGCGACAATCTCGATGCGTTCAATCGCATCATTCGTCGTCCAAACGGCATCTTCCTCGTCACGGGTCCAACCGGTTCGGGTAAGACGACCACGCTCTACTCGGCACTCAATGACCTCAACACGATTGACCGCAAGATCATCACGGCGGAAGACCCTGTCGAGTACGCGTTCAAGGGCATCAACCAAGTACAGGTGCGCGAGGCGATTGGCCTGACCTTCTCTGCGATTCTGAAGTCGATGCTGCGTCAGGCGCCGAACATCATTCTCGTCGGCGAAATCCGCGATCGTGAAGTTGCTGATATCGCGATTCAGGCAGCGCTCACGGGTCACATGGTGTTCTCGACGCTGCACACGAATGATGCACCAAGTGCCATTACTCGTTTGATCGACATGGGTGTGAAGCCCTTCTTGGTTGCGAGTTCGATTCAGGCGGTCATGGGACAGCGCCTCGTGCGCATTCTGTGCCCGAAGTGCATGCACCAGACGATGCGCCAGATCGCAAGGTCATGCGCTTGGTCGGTATCACCGACGAGGAACTTTCGCGCGGCACGCTGATGAAGCCTGTCGGTTGCGAAGCATGCGGCGGAACCGGCTATCGCGGCCGACGGGCGATCTTTGAACTCATGACGATGAACAGCGAGATTCGTGATCTCGCGTTCAATCGTTCGGGCATTTCCAAGTTGCGCTCGGCTGCGATTCGCGGCGGTATGCGCAGCCTCGTGGAAGACGGCAAAATCAAGATTCTCAAGGGCGACACAACGCCATCTGAGATCGCGAACTTTGCGCAAATCGAGGGGTACAGCCCAAGCGAGATTTCCCACGGCTAAGCGGACATTGCGAGGTCCGAATGTTCGAGTGCCGACCCGAGATCTCGAGCGTTTCAGGCCACCGCGGCAGGTACGACAGCCGTCTTGAAGTGCAGTAGGCGCTGAAGCGAAGTGTTTCAGCAAAGTTCAACCATCACTTGCCCAAACACGGGCGTTCGACAGGAACCAAGTTATGAGCGCGATGCAGATTGACCGCCTTCTCGACACCATCGTCAAGCAGGGGGCATCCGACCTCCACATCTCCGTCGGCCGACCGCCAACGATTCGTCTGCACGGCAAGTTGCGCAGTTTGGCGACGAAAGTCGTGGACTCTGACGACGCCATGGCGTTGATGAAGTCGATCACGCCTGAAAAGAACCAGCAGGAACTCGCGGAAGAGGGCGGCACCGACTTCGGTTTCGCCTTCGGCGAGGCGGCCCGTTTCCGCGCGTCGATCTTCAAGCAGCGCGGCGATATCTCGATCGTGCTTCGTCTTATCCCGAACACGCTGCTCACATTCGATCAGATCGGTCTGCCGAAGATCGTGGAAGAATTGGCGCGTCGTCCGCGTGGCCTCTTCCTCGTCACCGGTCCGACGGGTTCGGGTAAGTCCACGACGCTGGCGTCGATGGTGAACTGGATCAACGAGTTCTATGACCGTCACATCGTGACCATCGAAGACCCGATTGAGTATTACCACTACCACAAGAAGTCGGTCGTGAACCAGCGCGAAGTGGGCGTCGGTAAGGATGTCAAGACCTTCGCGGAAGCGCTTCGCCGCGTTCTGCGCTCGGACCCCGATGTGATCCTCGTCGGCGAAATGCGCGACCTTGAAACGATCGAGTCGGCGATTCGCGCTGCAGAAACCGGTCACTTGGTGTTCGGCACCTTGCACACCTCGGGTGCCGCGAGCACGATCAACCGTATTGTCGACGCCTTCCCTGTGACCCAGCAGGAGCAGGTGCGCGTGCAGTTGTCGACTTCGCTCATCGCCGTGCTTTCGCAGCAACTCTGCGCACGCGCCGATAAGCCGGGTCGCGTGGCTGCCTACGAGTTCCTCGTGGTCACGCCTGCGATCTCGAACCTCATCCGCGAGAACAAGACCTTCCGTATCGACTCGGCGATCCAGACGGGTAAGAAGTTCGGCATGCAGTTGCTCGACGACCACCTCTGGAAGCTCTACTCCGAGGGCAAGATTGGTCCAGAAGAGGCGATCGACAAGTGCAAGAACCCAGGCGAGTTGAAGGACAAGATTCACCGCGCTGGCGGCACGATTGGCCGTACGGAACTTGACGAGGACCATCAAGCCTAAGCACCCATCAAGCCTTCGCAATTCGCGCAGGCCGTCGTGTGTGTGGGGGGCGCGCCGCGCGGTCGGCGCCGCGCCAACCGTCGAACCAAGCCTGTGCTGAAAAACCCCCGTCCCGTCGTTTCCCTTGTACGCATGAATCCAAGTGTCCTGAGGTCTGAAGTTCGATACGCATGATGCAGTGGCCGGAACCTGTCGTATAGCACCCGTAGAGGTCGCGCAGGCGAGGTCAGCAGCGGCGGAGAAACGGCAAGTTCAGGGCAACAGCGTTCAAGTCATACCAGTCCAGTCTCGTCAGTCACACATTTCCGTCTTCTCGCGTTTGCGACACCTCACTCGTCAACTTGCCCGACCGGATCTTTCATGTCGATCATTCATCCCAAGCTCCTCAAACTCGTCGAGGTCCTGAAGAATCAGCGGATCGGGCGCGCGCTTCGCAAGATGTCGCAGGCCGGCCTACTTGGCACCTATGACCAAATCACGCCTGAAGTTGTCGATCAGGTGCTTACTCTTCAGAAAGAGCCGCAGCACAAGGGCAAGTTGTTTG
>JASGCF010000044.1:0-11447 GCA_030054275.1 Limnohabitans sp.
TGTTGTTTCTGGCGGCCCTGATCGCCGGTGCGTCGCTCCGAACCAGTGAAGCGGTGACGAAATCAAACATCACCATTCCATGCGTTCCCCGCGACGGCATGTTGGTCACGGTTGAAGCAACGGTTGTGCGAGGATGGATTGAGCGTGGCTTCGCAGTTGACTTGCTCGCACATCACTTCGGAAAGGACTCGCGATACCAAGCGCTTGTTCACGAAGTTGTCTTCGTCGCAGACGATGGATCGCGCGTGCCGCTCAATGCAATGTGCGAAGCATCGCGAGATGCCATGCTCTCAGTTTCTGTTGGTGGTTCGCAACCGATGTCGCGTGTGACTGAGCGCGTGCGCATTGTTGGTGTACTTCGTGGAGTGCACCCGCCAGACAATATCTCGATGCATGATCCGCGCGACTTCGCCGTCCGCAGCGGTATCGTTGGATTTCTCTCCGTTGAACATCCGGATCTTTGTACAACCATCAACAAGGGTCGCTCCGATGCGCCTTGGAGTGACGCGTTCACGCAAGTACGAGCTACGCTTCATCAACGCGTTCGCGATGGCCTTGTGTATGGCGTACCTGAAGCGCATGGCGTTCGAGCAATGCTGCTTGCGCTTGTTCTTGGTGATGAAGATCCTGGATACGCATCGACCGAGAATGCCTTTCGCGCTGCCGGACTTGCGCACATTCTCGCGATCTCTGGTTTCAACCTCGCGGTGCTCACATGGTTGGTTTCGACAGCGGTTGGCCTATTTGTTCGATCTCAGGCTGTGCGTGGATTGGTGATCGCGAGCGCAGCTGGTATCGCATTGTGGTTGATGGCGCCGGCAGCAAGCGCTACGCGCGCAGCACTCATGGCCATCGTTGGTGCGTGTGGAACCGCTCTTGGACGCGACTGGCACGGTGATCTGGTACTCGCAAGTTCCGCAATTGTGATGTTACTCGTCGAACCTTCGGTCGCTTCAGATCCAGGATTTCAACTGAGTTTCGGATGTGTACTTGCGTTGCGTCACCTTGAACAACCGATTCGTGAGCGTTGGCTTTCATGGGTACCCGTCGCACGCGATCCGCTCCGCGAAGGAATTCTCGCGCTGGTTTGGAATGGATTAGTACGCAGCATTGCTTCAGGCATCGCCGCATTTCTCGTGAGCACACCGCTTGTACTTCTGCACTTCGGATCACTACAACCATGGGGCGTGGTGCTCACGATTCTGTGTGCTCCAATCTCATCTCTCACACTCATCGCTGCATATCCAAAGGCTATCGTCGGCGCGCTATGGACCGAAGGATCTGTGGTGTTCGCACCGATTGCGTGGCTAGGTGCTTGGCTTCAGATTGCGATTGTCGATCGGTGTGTCACATCGCTTGGAGGTCACTGGAATATCGGCGCGATCGGTGTTCTTCTGTGTGCTGCGCTCCTCGTCTCTGTTGTCTGCATGCTTCATGCGCCACGACGAGTCGGTCGAGTCGTCGCGGGAATGGTGGCAAGCATCATGTTTCTCTGGATCGTGCTCCGGCCAATATCGGAGCCGCGTGATCCAGCGTCTCCACGATTTACCCTGACCATGGCGGCTGTCGGCGACGGTTCGATGTATCTCATCGAGTCCGATGATGCAATCGCAATTTTCGATGCTGGTTCGAGCTCTTCAGGAAGCGTTGGAACACGACTCGCCTTGCCGTGGCTTCGTGAGCGAGGTGGAGAGATTGATGCGGTTTTCGTAAGTCACTCGGATCTCGATCATCTGAGCGCGTTGCTCGATGTCGTGCGCTACGCAGATGTTCGGATCATGTATGTCCACGATTCTCTTCTTGATCCAACGCGTCGTATCGCGGCAGTGGACGAACTTCTTGAGGGCGCTCGACAGCGGGGAGTAAAGGTCCATGCACTTGGTGCGGGTGATGTGGTTCGTGTGGGCTGTGCGAAGTGGCAAGTGCTGTGGCCGCCACATTTGTATCGATCAAAGCGTGACAACGACATGTCACTCGTACTTCGCGTGACTGTTGATAGAGAGGTTGATGGCGGGGTGGCGAGAGGACTGGCAACGAAACAAGATCGCGTCGTTGCAAAGCCTCCGGTTTTCCTAATGACAGGAGACATTGAAACGGAGCCGTGTGCGCGATTGGTTGCAGCTGCGGATCGTGGGGAGATTGAGCTCGCGAGCGATGTGATGGAATTGCCACACCACGGAAGTTGGCGCGAAGCTGTCGTTGCGCTTCTTCAGCGTGCATCGCCAAAGGTGATCTTGCAATCGACCGCATCAAGGCGAATATCGCACGATCGATTTGCTGCGCATCTTCAAGCGGGCACGACACGACTGGTGACCTGTCGCGATGGTGCTGTTCGGATTGAGGTTCGCGCCGATGACATTGTTTCGTTTTGTCGCGATATCGACGCGCCGTCGGGTTGGCGTCCGATTGGCGTTTCGTCACGCGAGATGGAAACTGTTCCGCGTGTTTGTGCGATCTGGGGTGACCCTTGAGCGCCAGTTCTCTGGCGCGGCAATCAAGTGTTGCTCGGAGTCATGCGGTCTTCAGGGTCATGACTTCAACGAGCAAGTTACGGTCGATTTTTCGTCGATTCGTCGGCGTCGAGTCCGCGCGTACTCTCACTCCAAACGAAGGCTCGGTCGAGAAGTACTCGATCACCCGCGATGCCATTTCCACCGTCTGTGACCTCGATCTCAATCATCGAAGTACCCTCGATGACGCCGGTGATCGCAATGCGCTCCTGTGGAGCCTGACTGGTGAGTTCGATGATCTCGGAAGAAGTGGAACCGATTCGGAATACGACTCGCACACGCGTATCGGCGGGAGTTGGCCGAACAAGGGAGATCGTGCTCGACAGTGTGACGCGTCCACTGAGACGCTCGTCGCGAGGAACTCCGAATCGCGCAACGGCGGGTCCGACGATTTCGATGCTGCCGCAATCAAGCAAGCGAGCGTCACCGTTACCGATGTGCACGGTGTTTCGGGTCGAGTGACGGAATGCGCCTTCGGGTGTGGTGACAGGTTGGAGCAGGAACTTCGACAGAGGGAGAAAGCGTCCACGATCGAGGACGATGCCCAATGGATCTGCGGACAAGTTGTCGGAAGTGTTGGCGCCACGCACAGCTCGGAGCCATGGATCAGCCAACACGAACGACCAGCCCTTTGTTTCTTCGAATCGAAGTTCTTCGGCTGCGACGATCGAGCCGTCGTTTGTCCAAATGTCGATGCCAGTTCGAATACTGGTGGGAACCTCTGCAAATGCAATCGAAGCGATCTTCTCGAGAGCAATCTTTCGAGTGGTCGGTGGATCAGTGTTGGTACGCGGGGTTTCAGCTCCCTGTTGGACCGAATTCGCGGCAGATGTGGGTTGCAGCTTCTGCGATTCCAGAACATCTGTTCCAGAGTTTTCAATTGTTCCAGAGTTTTCAATCTTTCCAGAGTCTTCAATCGGCGACAGTGTGATTTCTTCGCCCATCGATTCAACGAAGCCACGAAGCGAATCGCCATTGACGAGTGTGAGAATGTCGCTGAGCGGGCTCCGCGTGATGGTTCGATCTCCAGTGAGAGACATCGAAGCGATCTGGTCCAACTCCATTGGACAAACGCCGATCCAACGATGCTCCCATTTGGTCTGTCCAGATTGGAACACCAACTTGCCGGGAAGGCGTTGGTTATTGATGGTTCGCAGTATCCCGAGCGACTGTGGAACGATGCCGTAACTCGATGTCGCGTCGCGACGAGGAGTGACGACCACAACTGCGACACGCCCTGCATCGATGGTGGAATTCGGTGTGGTTGCGTCGGTGCTCGCGGTAGTGATCAAAGTCCATGTAGATCCATCGAAGGCAACAAGGGTGCCACGAAGGTTGGTCCCATCAGTGAGTGTGACTTCAACCTTGGGTCGGTCGATGATCGTTCGATTGACTGGGGGCTCTGTGGTCTGGGGGATCGATGGATGGACGACGAGCGCCTGCTCGGGGTAGCCGAGCGTCGCGAAGGTCGCGTGTCCATGGATGAGAGTTGCGAGAGTGAGAGTAATGGATGTGGGAACTGCAGCGGTCAGGCTCGTGAAGATGCGAGTGCTGTCGTTGACAATCCGTGCCCTGATTGCAGCACCAGCGACGAAGTAGTGCTTGAGCGGCCATCGGGGCAGGATTCGAAGCCTGTCGATGAATCTTCTTCGCGAAGCGGTGGTTGTTTCGTTACGGAGCATCAGCGAAAGTCCATCCATTGGATTTCCAATACTTCTGAACTAACGCTGGAAGATTGGGAGATAGCGCTTGGGCATCTGAAGGATGATCAAGGCCATCGCCGTGCCATAGGCATCGCCGATTTGTTGGTCGGACCACGATCCGTCGGGATTTTGGCGCGAAAGAAGTTCTTCGCGGATCGCGGGCCACCAGACTTTCCAGCGCTCTCCACCAGCGAGATACATCGCTTGCACGGCGTAGTAGTGCCCGTAGAAGTAGTGGGCCTGCATGAAGCCCGCGCCCATACCGCCGCCCGCACCGGGCGCAGCCGCCTTCACGAGATAGTCCAACCCACGCTCGATGGATTGATCCTCGTAGATGCCTGCATAGAAGAGACTCGCGACACCGGCGGCGGTTCGCGGCCAAGCGGATCCTCCGACATCCCGCATGTAACGGAATCCACCATCGGTGTTCTGACATCCGCGGACATAGCGCACAGCATCATCGATCGTCGACTTCGGCACTTTGATTCCCGCGTTTCGCGCACTTCGAAGGGCCATGATTTCGCAAATCGTCACCGACACATCAGCGTCGGCTGGGACAGGGTTGTACCGCCATCCTCCCTCGTCGTTCTGACTAGCGACGATGAGTTGCACTGCGCGCACAAGCGCATCGCGCACACGGTCGTCCTTCGGGTTCATCCCGTAGATCTCCCCGAGGAAGAGTGTGGCGAAGCCATGCCCGTACATCGGACCGTGAGAGTCGTCCGACACCAAGAGGCCCGTCTCAGAGCTGTGTGCAAGCACGAAGTCGAGCGACTTTTGGACCGCGTCGCCGAACTCGCCGCGACCGGGCAAGTTTCCGTCGGCCATCATTGCAATGGCCGCGAGACTCGGCACAGCAATATGCTCGCTGTAGCGACCTTGGCCGACACTTCCGTCGGACTTTTGCTGCCTTCGAAGATATTCGAGCCCTCGTTGCACAGCCTGCTCAAGCTTCGGAGTGATCTCCTCCTCGGCAGGAGCGTTCTCCGCACCGACCGCCGATTGCGAACGCGTCGTTGTTTGGCCGACTTTGATCTCAGCCGCGCCGCCCCCCGTCTCGCCATTCGACTTGACCGACGGCGGCGTGACCTGAACGGTTCGCTTCAACGATTCCGTCGGGTTGTCTTGTTGATGGACGCGAGTGCTCGCAGCAAAGATAGTGGTGACGAGAGCCGTATCGCTCTTCACCGAGCTGAGAGCCATCCGCGATGCATTGATGGGAAAACAGCTGGGCGTTCCGCACTCGGTGATAGACGGGCTATCACCGCGGTAGTTCAGGGGGGTCGCCGCCGATCCTCCCGGCAAACTCGCGGGCCACCCGAACTGTGCCGCGGTTGCGGCTGGGGTGGGGGTGCTTGTGAGACTCGCGAGCACGAGAGAGAGTGTTGTGCGTTGGATGTTGCGCTTCACCGCGATGCCTCTTCTGCGAGCCGACGATAGTACTCACGCGTCATTCGCTCATAGAGTGATGAAACCCTGTCGCGCCGGCCTTGAAGCACCAGCTCGCGAATCCGTTCTGGCAACTGACCCCATTCAATACGGGTCTCCGCAAGTTCGCTGAGTGCGGCTTCAGCCGCATTCTCGCGCGAGCCCTCAGACCCTGATTGTCCATCGGTGGCTTGTGATGGATCGCCATCTCTTGAACCCCTGCGTTGCTCGCTTTGACCTTGGGACTCGCCTCTCTGTTGTCCATTACTCTCTGATGGATCCGAGGATTGTTGCTTGCCGCTAGATTTCTTAGAACGCGAACTGCTTCCAGATTTGTTCTGCTGCTGTTGCTTCTGAGCTTCTTCAAGAAGCCTGTTGAGTGTCTTCACAACATCTTCCTGAATGCGCTGGGTTCCTAAACCAGGGTCTCGCTGGTTTTCCAGTCGCTGCGAGGCTGACTTCATTCCTTCCAACGCTCTCTGTACGAGATCGTCAAGCCCGGCTTCATCCAGCGATCGATCCAGTTGCTTCTGCTGAGCCCTCGTGGCAGCATCGTCGGCACTTGTCGATCCATCACCTGACGCCGTAGGAACACCAAGCAGCTCGTCAAGTGATTTCGGTTCTGCAGATGATTGATCTTGCTGCGATTGCTGAGGCTCAGTGTTTGGCTTCCCAGAAATCTCAGATGGCTTCTTCGATGTGCTCTGACTTGCCGAAGTTGCTTGCGCATGATCTTCCGCTGGCGAAGTGTGATGCACACTCTTGATCCAAACCGTCCCAATCAAACCTACTTGGGGTTGAGCGCATATCTCCCCATGCAGAGTTACACACCACGCAAGTGCAGGCACCGCGCCAAGCATCCGATTGAAACCAAACCTCGATCGAAGGTGCAGCGGCGCAGGGCTCGATAGTGCCTTCTGCATCCACTTCGAAGTCAGTGATTCTTGATGTACAAGCTTCAACAGCCGATTCATGGTTTCGTTTCCTTTGGGGATGTGGGGACCTTCATCGTGCCGTCTCCATCCCCCTGCTGTGTGCCTTCCTTCGAGCCTGGCTGCTCTGCTGGCTCGACGCCCCCCGACCCAGCCTTCACACCCGGATTGTCACCACGCTGCCCTCCGAGCTTCTCTGCAATCTTCGTCGCTAACTCAATGATCCGTTGTTGGCGCGCAGCAAGTTCCGCAACGGCTTGACGAAGTTCGGTCTCGTTCGCTGTTGCACCGCGTTCCGCAACGGCCTTCGTACGCTCGGCCAGCGCGCGCTGCATGCTCCGAAGAATCTTGATCTCGGCGACGGGAGGAATTGGTCCTTGCTGTGGGCCCTCACCACCACCCTCGCCGCCCTCTGCAGATTGCTGTTGTTCAGCAAATTCGTCTGCATCAGGTTGCTCTCCAGATTCATCGAGTGACTCAACAATGAACGACAGCGCTTCTATCACCTCAGACTCTGGCTCTAGAGCATTCGCTGGCTTCGCCTCAGCCAACGCAGTACGCGCCTCAGAGAGCGCAACATCCATGAGATCATGAAGTTCCGCAAGCGCATCTGTGTCTTTCACTGCGGGCTCTTGCTTTGGAATCTCGGCAATTGCCTGACGCAACTCGTCTTGCGTAAGACCAAGCCTTCGACTTTCAATCGACTCGCGACGGCCAAGTTGACCACCATCCACTCGAATAAGTTTTTCCGTTGATGCCTTTACGCCAACTTGTCGCTCAAGTAGTCCGCGATACTTCGCAAGTAACTCTTCTTTCTTTTCTTCGTTCGCGCGTTGTTCTGCTCGATCCGTCGCTTGCTCCGCTGCGGTAAGTGCATCACCGAACGCTTTCAGCGCTGCGGATATCTCACTCCCCACATCATCACGAAGAAACAACTCCGCGCGCAATCCCGTTGCAGCTCCTGCAAGGCTCTTACCCCCATCCTCCACAAATCGCGCCGCTCGAGCGGCTTCCCGACTTGTCGCACGCGCATCCTGTGCAACACCTCGTGCATTCTGCGAAACCTTTCCAGCCTGTCGTGCCACCACATCACGCTCAATCTCTGCTGTTTCACCTGCAGCGTCTGTCACCAACTTGACCTCTGCCTCAATCGGCTCGGTCTGACGAATCAAACTCTTGATCGAGTCTGTCAACTCCTCAAGGACGCGCGCAAGTTCTTCCGCGCGAACCTTTCGGTTTTCAGAAAGTGACTCAGACGCTTGAGCCAACGCCGCTGCGGCGCGATCTTGGGCCGCCTTCGATTGTTCTAAACGATTCTCTTGTGCTGCCTCCGCTGCTTGTGCAAGCTCATCGCGAGCTCGTCCATCTTCCATAGCCTTCGCTGCTTGCTCTAAGGCCTGCGCTTGTTTCGCATCAGCCTCCTCAAGTGACTTTGCCCGTTCGCGCAACTCTGCAGCCAATTGCTCGGCCTCGCTCGACAATGCGCGCTGACGCTCCGCCAAGTCATCGATCTCTGCACGAGCTTCTGGCGAAAGTTCCTCTCGGGTCTCTCCGTTGGACCGAGCGGCCGCCTGGCCTGTCTCACGGGCGGATTGGCGCACACGATCGGCGAGCGCGTCAAGCCGCCTTCGTGCCATCCATGCGTCTTCATCACGATCAAGTAGTGCAACGAGATCTTCTAGTTCCTTTCGAACCTCGTCTTGCGCGGTCTTCGCACGCTCAATCGCTTTTCGCTCAAGTTCGTTCTTCTCGGCTTCGGAAGTTCGACTTGCTGTATCTCCACCTTGATTGTCTTTCGCCTGCGTCGCTTCACGAAGCGCCGCGCTCGATTCACTACTGCGCGCGCGTGCGGTCTCAGAAAGTTCAAGCGCCTGTGTCGCAAGTTCACCAACAAGACCTTCGTCGCGACCATTGCGCTTCAAGCGCTCGATCGCCTCCCGAGTAGTCTCTTCGAGTCGAGCGAGTGATTCGGTGAGCGAACCTTGCGCCTCTTGCACACTCGGATCGCGCGCGTCACGCTCCAATGCTTCGCGCGCTCGAGCCTGTCGCTCATCTGCGCGCATCGCCTCGCGCCGTACACCGCCGAGCATGGCTCTCACTTGTCGCTCAAACTCGTCTTCACCAACAATCCGAATGATGCGTGGAGCACTGCGGACACGACCAACTTCGCGCCGCGATGACTGCGTATTCACTCGACCAGTCGAATCACTTGTTGCTGATCGGCGCACATCTCCGAGTGATCCATCTTGTGGAAATTCGTCCTTTGCAAAAGATGGGTTTGCAAAACCATCTTTTGCAAACCCATCTTTTGCAAACCCACGAATCACAACACGATCTCCAGCGCGCACCGAGAGCTTCCCAAGATCAATGGTTGTCTCAAAGTCTGCAGCGAGTGTGATGTTTTTTCCCCTCGCTGAAGTTGTCGCACCCTCGCGATTCGCGTGCTCGGCGCCAACTTGATTCGCACCCAGATCACGACCTTCTTCAAATTGCAAACCGCGCGAATCTGAAGCATCTGAATTCTGAGAGCCAGATACCTCCGCTGCAAGCTCCACGATGATCTCGACACCAACACCCTCAAGTGCAAGATCATCACGCGACTCAACACGCACTGGGACTTTCGCATCGAGAACCATCGATTCATCTGTCGCTGGATCGACAATGGTGACCGTTGGAACTCGATCATCAGTCACATCAAAGATGTATGCGAGTGTCTCGTCATGTGCGATGCCAAACTCATCCACGAGTTGTAGTTCAATACGAGTGGCACCATCTGCAACGCCGCTGACTGTCCATCGAGCTGCATCTTGTTCATCCACCACAATCCGGAAAGGAGCAGTCGCAGAAGTTGCGGCGGTGACAGCAGGTGCTTCCGTAGGCGTTCGATCATCGGCACGAACTGCTTCGTTCGAACCACCGACCTCTTTCGAAGAGGCGTCTGTTCGCGGCATACCTATGACCTGTACACCGTCAACAAATACATGCACACTCGTTTGATCACTGCCACTCGGCAATGCACGATTGAGTCGCACACTCAACTCGACTGTGCTGCCACGCAATACGGGCTCGCGTACAACAGATCGCGGATCGAGCCCGGTTCCAAGTTCCTCGTTCCGAATCGCCACCACATGCTCCGCGTACTTTGGAGGTTGAACCTTCAAGAACGCTTCACGCACGGCTGGTGGTTCGACCATTCGCACTCGAACAAGATCCGTCTCTGCGTCACTGGTAAGAAAGCGGACTTCAAGTGCATCACCGCTTGTATCAATGATCCGCTCAAAATCACCAGATGGTTGACGCGCAAGCACGACCTCAGTCCATGCACTTTCGCCGTGCGCATCGATCATCTTTCCGTCTTCGCTGAGGGTCGGCAAAAATCGATAGACAGCCCGAATGCGCTCTTTCTGTGTATCGCCTTCCGTCAGGCGGGCTCGCAAAGCGAACGGACGACCTTTGGCTGCGACACCATCTTTCTCTATCAAACTCACCAGCGATGTTCGTGATGGCCAACGCACATCAAGTATTGGCACAAACAACCTCTGCAGCGCGATCGATGTTGAGACTGGATGGATCGACGCAACCCAGATCGACACGCAAACACATGTGAGAAGTAACGCTGATCTCCGGAGCGCTGGGCCTTTGCGCAAAATGCTTGCCAAATCTGCGCCAACCGCGCGCTCTTCCGCGTCGCTCAAAGCGCGTGCCGCCAATCTGCTCGATTGCACCACCCCAAGAAGATCAAACTCAACAGCAGAAGCAAGTCGACCCAACAACTCTGGTCTGTATCGTTCGATGCGAAGCGCGAGATCAACAGGTGTGGGTCGAAATTTCCATGCTGGCACAATGCGCTTTCGGAAGTGCAAGACCAAAAGTGCAACTATGGCGCACAAAAACCCAGCGCGCACAAACCATGGAAATCGAAAGAGTGCGTCAAGAAGTGTTGCTGTCAACACACTCACAACCACAACAGACATGGTCGTTGCACATGAACCAATCAATCGAAGACCGCGTGCGTTGCGTGCAACTCGCGCAACTTCTCGAGTCAATCGCGATCGTCCGTCTTTGTGGAGTTGTCTTCGTTCACCGTTCGTCATCACAAATTACCGAGGCACATGCAACATCAACACGAATCTGAAACTCGACTACGCAAGCCGCAAGATGCGACGACACGACCACTCAAATCCAAGCAAAACAAGTAAGACCGCGTAGAAAACACTCGAATCCCATATCGGTCGTTCAACGCTCTCATCGATTTCACGGGCACGAAGTGGGAGATGTGTGGCAAGTTCTGCAAGGGACTCCGCTGTCAGGACCACACCGCCAGTACGCTTTGAAACATCTGCGAGGAACGCGTGATCGGTGTCACCTCGTCGAAGTTCTTCGTCTCGACGAACAACTTCAAAAGTTCCGTCGGCTCGTCCAAACGATGGATCCTCGGCAACGACAACAAAGGTGCCCTCGTCGTCAACGGCAAGCACCGCAGACGCCTCCGCTCCATCGCGTACAAGATCCAGCCGACCAACCGACTTTCCTTGCGCATCCAAGATGTCTACTGGAACACTCTTTGGTGCGGTCGTGACTGCTGCTTCGTCTGAGATCCGCAACGAGACAACCACTGATTCGCCGGGAAGCGCCCTTGCTGGCGTCACGATCAACTCAGCACGAGCATCGCCCGTTGCCAGCGACTCCCTCGCCAACATGCGAACAATCGGAATCCAAAATCGTTCTGGATAGCGTTCGCCTTGGCCATATCTCCATCGCCAAATCTCGTCGGTTGCGACAAACACCACATCGCCTGCGCCGAAGCGCATTCGTACGACTGTCGGTGATGGCTCTTCACCGCCCGCGTTTGACGGGGCCGCCAGTGCAAGCAC
>JASGCF010000044.1:11457-12968 GCA_030054275.1 Limnohabitans sp.
TCGCAATCGACTGGATGTACCGCAACGACGGCCATCTGAGCGCTTTGTCGGCGAACGCGTCGGGCCAACCATCATCATCGTCGGAGAGACGAAGGACACCAAGCCGTGAAGCCACGGGTGTCGGCAGCACGCGACTCTCTCCCCGTCGCGGCTGAAGCGTCAATGGTGCTTTGATAGGCAAGAGATCAGCAAGTGGCGTCGACTCCCATGACGATGGCGTCGACCGTTCACCTGCAATCCAAAGAAGTCCAGCGCCACGATCTGCAACTTCATCGCGCAAAATCGAGAGCTGATCTGGCGAGAAAAATCCACTCGGCACATCGCCCAAAATGAACAGGTCATAGCGCGAGAACTCTTCTTTCGTTCGGGGTAAGCGCGAGATCGGCATGTTGCCTTCTTGCGCGAAATCGCGATCTGCAGACAAGAGCATCACGGAACTCTCAATGTCTTTCTCGCGCATCAAGAGATTCTTCAGATAGCGATACTCCCAACGCGATGCACCTTCGACATACAGAACTCGAATCGGGCGATCAATCAACTCAATTGCGAAATCACGCTTGTCGTTCTCTGGCACGAGATCACGGTGGGTGCCATCGGTATCACCACGCACCAACTCAACTCTCCATGTTTGCGCACCAGCCTGCTGTCCACTCGCATCAAGTATGACCGTTTGCTCACCATCGCCACCGAGCACAGCCGAACCTGGCGCATCCGAATTTGGCGCATCCACATTCGGAACATCCACGCGTGCCAAAACCGTGTTCGTTGCAGTATCGATCAACCGTACTGCGAGTGGTTCTGTCAACTCACCCCGCTCCACTCGTACTTCGATTGGTATGCGATCTCGCACGAAAGCGCGCGCGGGCGATGATGTTGCAACAATCGCTGCATCACCAAGGCGCTGCGAGGAACCGAGTGCGATCGTATGAACTGGAATCGCGTCGCGTTCAAGCGCGCGAAGTGTCTCCCCGCTGAAGGGAACTGCACTTCGACCATCAGAAATCAGAAGAATCGCGCTCAGCGGCCGTCCTGCAGCCTGTGCAAGAGCTTGTCGAAGTGCACTGTCGATGTTTGTGCGCGAGCCATTGGCATCGCCCAGTACCGGCAAAGACACGCCTTGTTGGCGCTGCAAGAAGAATGAGCCGCTCGCGAATCCAACAAAGTCGATGTCTTTCGCTTTCCCGATCTCTTGGAACACTGGTGCCGCTGTTTGAAGAATTTCTCGGAGTTGTGTTTCGCGTGTTGAGTTCTGCGGCGCATCAGCAATCGACAAAGACTGACTGCGATCAAGGAGCACCGTCAATCGATCTCGCTCGAGCGATCGACGCTCAAATCGCAAGTTGGGACCCATGAGTAAAAAGCCAACGAGAACAAGTGTGATTGCGCGACACAAAAGAAGTGTCATGCGTGCGGCAAATCCGCGCCAACTTCCTAGTGACGCACTCAAACCCCTCGACACACTTAGACCCCTCGACACACTTAGACCCCTCGACACACTTAGACCCTTGTAA
>JASGCF010000378.1 GCA_030054275.1 Limnohabitans sp.
GCCTTTGGTGCGCGCGTTCGCGAGAATCTCGCGCGCGAGTTCCACGCGATCTTCTTCCACACGGCTCTGTCCAATGGCGACGCCTTGTGCGCGCAAGAAGGTGTACGCCATCGCTCCGCCAACGACGATCCGGTCGACTTTCGACATGAGATTCTCGATCGCGAGAATTTTGTCAGAGACCTTCGCGCCTCCAAGAATCGCGGTAAAGGGCCGCTTCGCGTGTGCGATGCGCTCGTAGAGGTATTCAAGTTCAGCCGCAAGCAAATGGCCAGCGACGCGAGGCGCGCCCTTTGACCCCATCGCCATCGGCAAGGCATGCATCGACGCGTCTGCACGGTGACTCGTCCCGAATGCGTCGTTGACATAGATGTCGACGCAGTCTGCCAAGCGGGCCGCAAACGAAGCGTCTCCCTTTTTCTCGCCCTTTGCAAAGCGCAAATTTTCAAGGAGCACTACGCCGCGCTCAGGCATCGCTGCGATTGCGGCGCGTGCCGCGTCATCGGTGCAATCCTGCGATGGAAACTCGACGCCACTCGGAGCATCGCTTCCGAGAAGTTCGGCAAGGCGCTTGGCGACGGGGGCGAGCGAGTACTCGGCTTCAAAGCCCTTGCCTTCAGGCCGCCCAAGATGGCTTGCAAGAACCACGCGACCGCCGCGCCCGAGGACATCGCGAATCGTTGGCAAACTGGCCCGAATACGGCGATCGTCGGAGATGACGCCGCCCTCCATGGGCACATTGAAATCCACGCGAATGAAGACACGCTTCCCAGCCGGATGGATCGAATCAAGTCGCTTCTTGCGCATAGACCGCGCAATATACGGTCCGCGGACAGCCGAACATTTCCGCAACACTTCAAAAGTCGCAGGGCTGGAATGCCGCGTTGCGTTCAGTCGTCCGGTATAGTCTGCCTCTTCAAGGAGCTTGCCATGTTCAACCCGTTTGACCTCCGCGCTGCAGCCGTTCCCGCAATCGTCTGTGTCCTCGCCGCTTCCGCATCGACCATCGCGTCGGCGCAGGAAGAGCAACTGAAAGTCGGATCTGCGGCGCCGTCCGTCAAAGTCGAATGGGCAAACGGGAAGGTTGAGTCCATTGCAGATCCGTCGAAGACCTATGTTGTCGAGTTTTGGGCAACATGGTGTCAACCATGCCTCAAGTCGATTCCGCACCTGAATGAGTTGCACAAGAAGTATCGCAACAAAGGCTTGGTCATCATCGGCGTCTCCGACGAGCCGATGACCAAAGTGAAGCCCTTCGTTCGCTCGCGCGGCGATTCGATGTCGTACAACGTTGGCTGCGATTCATCCGAGAAGGAAACCACGAAAGCGTGGCGCGAGGCTGCAAAGCAAGACGGCATTCCATGTGCGTTTGTTGTGCGTGAGTCAAAAATCGTGTGGATCGGTCACCCAATGGATCCTGGATTCGATCGCGCGGTCATCGGCACGCTGAACGGCCGCTACAACCCAGCGCTTGAGAAGCAAGCGGCCCCGGTGCTCGAGGCTGCGAAGAACGCGATCAAGGTCAAGAACTTCAAAGACGCGTGGCGTTTGTACGACGAGGTCCTCAAGGTGGACGAGCGCACCTTCGGCGATGTCGCGGTTCGAAAGTATCGCGCCATGCTGCTCGACGCGAAGGACCCCACTGGTGCAGCAGCGTGGGCGAGCAAGATGCTCACCACCTATGGCAACGATCCTGTGACGCTTTCTGAGTTGGCTGATCTCATCCTCACCGATCCAGAAATCAAAGAGCGCGATTTCAAGACAGCGCGCGCTGCAGCCGAGGCCGCAGATCGTTCTTCGCGCAATGCCGACTCGAAAGCGCTGTTGGCGCAGGTCGAGTTCCGGTCTGGCGACCCGAAGAAGGCAGCCGAGTTGCAGTTTGAGGCGTGGCAGCAGGTCGAGCCATCGGCAAAGGCCGATTTCAAGAAGGTGCTCGATTCCTACAAGAAGGCAGCGGCGAACGCGAAGCCGGTCGTCGCTTCTGACTCGGCCGAGAGCGCTGAGAAGCCAACCGAGTAATCGGTCTTGCTGGAATCTCTATCCATCTCTCCCATCTGTCTCTCTCATCTGTTCTTTGCTTCGTAAGCGAAGTGCATCTTGAGCAGCGCTGTCGGGGGTCTTGCGCGTCTCCTGTCGTTGTGCCAAGGGAGTGCTCTGCAGCCTCTATAAACGGTTTGCGTCCCAGTCTGTTCGCAGCACGCGCTCCCTCTGCGAACTGAGGACCTTCACCGTGTGCTTTCACCCTGTGCTTTACCCTGTGCTTTCACCTTGGGCGACATCATCTCGTCCAGTTTCGGATGGCAACGCGATGGATTCTGCAACCGTGCATTCCCGCATGAAGGCAACGCAGTTTGGCGGGCGTCCGCTCTCTGCGTTGGCCGATCGTCCGCTGTTGGTTGCCCCTTCGATTCTCTCCGCAGACTTTTCCAAGTTGGGCGACGAGTGTCGCGCGGCGCTCGCCGCTGGGGGAGATCTCCTCCATGTGGATGTGATGGATGGTCACTTCGTGCCGAATCTCTCGATGGGGCCAGCCATCTGCGAGGCCGTCCATCGCGCCGCTCCCGACGCAGTGCTCGATGTGCATCTGATGGTGACAGACCCAGCCGCCTACATTGAGCCATTCGCGCGTGCGGGCGCTGGGCACATCACCTTTCATGCTGAGGTGGTCGCAGATCCTCGACCACTCTTTGATCAGATTCGTGCCTTCGGAATGACGGCGGGGCTTGCGATCAATCCTAAAACCGCGGTGGAAGCGTTGTTGCCGTGGGTTGGATTTCTGGACATGGCGCTTGTCATGAGCGTTCAGCCAGGGTTCTCTGGTCAGCGTTTCATGGCCGATGTCTTGCCGAAGACGCGAGCCATCCGCGACGCGCTCCCCGCGCATGCGCGTGTCGAAATGGACGGCGGCGTTGCACCAGAAACCGCTCCCGCGTGCCGAGCGCACGGCTGCGACACCATCGTTGCGGCGAGTGCGATTTTCGGTCGACATGACTACGCAAC
>JASGCF010000379.1 GCA_030054275.1 Limnohabitans sp.
GCGGGATGCGACGCCGTGGGACCAGTTGCAGGTAACCAAGTCCAAATGCGTGGAAGCGAAGGGGTCGAGTCGCTTGAGTCGCCTGAATCACTCGAGTTGTTCGTTCCACCAGCAATAGCGCTCGTCGATATGCATGTTGTCAGCGCGGACGCTGCAACGAAAGCCGAAATCGATTGGAAAGCCCATGTGGCGGCGTGCTGTGATGGTCGAGAAATTGAGTCTGGCATAAGACGAACGCTCATTTTGAATCGAAACAGTGTCGCGCGGCTGACACAGCGCGTGCGTGTCGCATCCAACGATTACGGGTTGATCAAATTCAGCGGACACTCCGACGGCGGAAACGGCACCCGCGGCGCGTCGCCCCAATTGCCGAGAATCGAAGCGAGGTCTGCGCCGTTCACCAACTCATCTGCGTTCAGATCTGCTGCTGCGCGGTAGCCCGCGGTTGGTGACGAGATCACAACCCATGGGCTTGAGCACGGCGTCGATGCGCTGCATGGATTTCCGCTACTCGATGCGAGAAAAGTCTCAATTTTTTTCATCTCGACGGTGCCGTCGGACCACGCGCGAAAAAGCGCGCCACCAATGAACTGTCCGTAGTTCCCGCCGTAGGTCCCGTACCACACGATGGTTGGTTCACCGCCAGACTGTGCTGCCGCGAGTGTTGCGATGGCCGTGGCGGCGTTCGAAGAACTCGCGACCGACGCCGACGCGGCGCTTGTCGCAGCGTGCGCATGCTCGCCGAGCTGCGCAACCTGCGCGCCACCAATCAAGCAAAGGCCAACTCCGCACAAGGTCACAGCCGCAGTCATCGCGTTGGTGTGTGTTGTTCGCTGCATTTCAAGCTCCATCGAAGTGTTGTTGCGCCGGCGACGAATCTTGCCGACGGATTCCGCGGGACGAGCGCGGAACTTCAATAGTACAGAAATGACCTTCTCGTACAAAGAAACCCAATCGCAATTGAACTTGCCAGTTCATTTTTGTAGAAGTAATGGGTAGAGCGGCAACTGACAAAAGCCTGTGTTGAACTAGACTTCGGGTCCCGACGCCCACACGCGGGCAGCGGCCCTCGTACGAACCCCACCATCGATGTCAAATCTCTACCCTCCACACGGCACGAAGTATCAGCACGAATCCCATGCAGGGAGGCCACTTCTCTTGGTTCCGATCACGATGGTGCTCGCGCTCACCGCGGGACTTCTCGTTCCGCACGTGGTTGATTGGATGGGCGTCGAGAATGGCCCATTCGAAGGGGCGACGCAGGACAAAGCACCGTGGGGTAAGCGGCCACGATTGTCGTTGTCGTTGATGATCTATTGGATCGGCCTCCTTGGCTTGTTTCCACTGCTCGCGGGTATGGCATGTGGGGGCCTTGCGCGGGTTCTGCATACACGCTCGCGCCGCGCCGCATGGATTATGGCGGTGGTCACAGGCGGAACGGCAGCGATTGGTTGTTTGGTCGGCGATAGTTCATCCGAGATCACGGGATGGAGGCTGTCCTCCGCCGTCGTTTCTGCCGTCGCGGGCGCAATCGGTTTCACTTCTACGCTCGGGTGGGGAGACCGAGCGCTCTACGATCACGTCGGTCGCAAGTGGTTTGGACACCGCGTCCGCTTCGGTTCTCGATACACAATTTTTTCCAGCACCGATGAGTTGACCGCGAGCCAACTCGCAACCCTGAAGTCAATCCCGCCCGATCAACACATCAGAGTCGGTGAAGATTGGATAGAACTCTACAGATACCCCGCCGCGCATCCCAATCCGTCTTCTGAACTTGTGTCTGCATTTCGATGTTGGAAGATACGAAAGCCCTGGTGGTGGTGGTGCGTGGCGGGGCTCCGTTCGGTTCCCGTTCGCCGTACCAAGTGCGTCATGCCTCCAACTTTTGTCGACCGAGCGGTTTATGAGATGCGCCTCGCAGATTGATGATTGGCATAGTCTCGACCTTGCAGAGAAGATTCCTCGCGAGCGCCCGACTATCACCGCCTCCGTCGTCCGAGCAACGCGGCGACGGCGAGCGCAGGCAGCACGCCTGGCGCTGGGATCGACGCGAGATCGTTGAATGCAACGCCCGGCGTGGTGACCGCGGCGGTGAAGAGCAGCGCGCCGGTGGTGGTGTTGATGGTTGCAATGTTGGTGCCCTGCACACCGAAGAGGCCGGTGTTTCCAAAGGCAAGTTGATAGCCCGCGGTGCCGATCGAGAGTTGCGTCGGCGCTGTGCCGAGCGCGTTCAAATCGAAGCGACGAAAGCCGGATGTGAGTGGCGAGCCGCCGGTTGAGGATGCGTAGGTGATGCCGCTCGCCGTCGAGGCGATGTCGCCGAAGCTTGCGCCAAAGGGGAACGCAGTCGGCAGCGTTGCGTGGGTGAAGGTTGAGCCGATGGGAATGCAACGCAGGATGGTGTTCGAGGCACCATTCGGAATCGCCCAGTAGCTGCCGTTGTAGAACGTGCCCGAAAGAATCTGTTGATTCCCCGTGAGCGCGCCGAGGGTTGTTTCGATCGAACCCGAACCAGTCAGTTGGTTCTTCATGAAGTAGTTCGTGGCGCCAACGCGACGGATGTAGTAGAAGGCGTTTGATCCGGCGTCGAAGGCGAGTCCGTTGCCGCCTGCGCCCGACGCGGTGAGCGACGGCGTCGACGCAACAAGCGTCACACCACCGGTTGCCGTGTTGATGCGATAGATGCCTTTGCTGCCAGAGGCGTTGAGCCCGTAGACAAAATCGGCGTGCGCGGTTGGCGTGGCGAAGTGGCTCGTCGCTGCGAGGATCGCGGTCGTTGCGGAAAGTGTGAGAAGCGCACGAAGTGCGCCCGATGCGGTGCGACGATTCGTTTGCATGAGGGAAGTCCTTTCGGCACGTGCCACACAGTGCTTTGCACCGCGTTGCACCGCTTGACACGTGCCGTGATGCGATGTGATCTGTTTCGATCGAGGTTCAACGACGCCGGCGCGCCGTGAGTCCTGCGAGGCCGAGCAATGCGAGCGCGCCCGGAGCC
>JASGCF010000380.1 GCA_030054275.1 Limnohabitans sp.
TTCCTCTTGGCAGTTCTCCTCGCGGGCGGCATGCAGGTCGCCTTTGGGCTTGCAAAAGGCGGTGCCTTCTCCAAGTTCTTCCCGACCAATGTCATCAAAGGTCTCCTTGCTGCGATTGGTCTCTTGCTCATTCTCAAGCAACTACCGCACTTGGTTGGATACGACAAAGATCCTGAAGGCGAAATGTCTTTCGTTCAGCCCGATGGCGAGAACACCTTTAGCGCACTCGTCACTGCAGCGAAAGCGTTCTTGCCCGGAGCCGCATTGGTTGGCGTCCTCTGCCTCGGCACACTCATCGTTTGGGAGAAGGTGCTCTCGAAGCGAACGATTCTGCCGGGAGCACTTGTGGCTGTCGTGCTCGGCACCTTGGTCAATCTGGTGTTGCAGCAGACCGGTTCCGCGTGGGCGATTGAATCATCGCACCTTGTGAAGGTTCCAGTTCCAGGTCAAGAAGGCTTTACTTGGGCAAACTTCCTGACGCTTCCAGATTTCGGTCAGATTCTGAACGGTGGCGTGTGGATCGCAGCGATCACGCTTGCCATTGTTGCATCGATCGAGACACTGTTGAATCTCGAAGCAACGGACAAACTCGATCCGCAGCGGCGCGTGTCTCCACCGAATCGTGAACTCGTCGCGCAGGGCGTCGGCAACATGATCGCCGGTGCGGTTGGTGGTCTTCCGATGACAAGCGTCATCGTGCGCAGCTCTGTGAACGCAAGTGCTGGTGGTAAGACGCGAAATGCGGCCATCTTCCACGGACTTCTTCTGCTTGGCAGCGTGCTCCTTGTTCCGGCGCTTCTCAACAGCATCCCGCTTGCAGCGCTGGCAGCGGTGCTGATTTTCACAGGTTGGAAACTCGCGAATCCAACAATCTTCCAATCGATGTGGCGCAACGGGCCGGCTCAGTTCTTGCCATTCTTTGTGACGGTGACAGCCATCGTGTTCACCGATTTGTTGCTTGGCGTTGGACTTGGTCTCGCCACAAGTCTGGCGTTTGTTTTGTGGAGCAATTTGCGCACGGGATCGCAAGTCATCCGCGAAGAGCATGTGGGCGGAGTTGTGCACCGTGTTGAGTTGGGTAGCCAGGCAACATTCCTTGGCCGCGCGCAGTTGGCCACGACGCTCAGTCGCTTTCGTCGTGGCGACCATGTGTTGATCGATGCGCGCATGACCGACTTCATTGATCCCGACATCTTGTCGTTGCTGAACGAGTTCACCAAAGAAACTGCGCCGAATCGCGGTGTGACGGTGAGCATGCTCGGATTCAAAGATCGCTACGCGATCGATGACCGTGTGCAGTATGTCGATTACAGCACGAAGGAGATTCAGGCAACGCTCACGCCGAGCAAGGTGCTGTCACTGCTTCGCGAGGGCAACGATCGCTTTACCAGTGGAAAGCGCCTTCAACGCGACCTTGTGCGTCAGGTCGATGCAACGGCTGCTGGCCAGCACCCAATGGCCGCCATTCTGTCGTGTATCGACTCGCGCGCCCCAGCAGAAATCCTTTTCGACCAAGGTATCGGCGACATGTTCAATGTGCGCCTTGCCGGCAATGTGGCAAGCCCGAAGGCGCTTGGAAGCCTTGAGTTTGCGTGCAAGGTGGCTGGTGCAAAGTTGATCCTCGTGATGGGCCACACGCGCTGCGGCGCCGTGAAGGCAACATGCGAATTTGTGCATAAGGGCGTCGACGCGGTCGCGGCGACGGGCCTCACGAATCTTGGTTCGATCGTTGATCCGATTTCAGATGCTGTGCGGATGGAGACGCACACGCACGATGATCGATCGGGTTCGAATAGTTCGTTTGTTGATCGCGTCGCGGCGATCAATGTGCGCAACACGATCGAGTGGATCAAAGACAACAGTCCAACCTTGGCCAAGATGTCCTTGGCGGGTGAGATTGCGATCGTCGGCGCGATGTACGATGTTTCCACAGGGAAAGTGGAGTTCCTCGATGGCGTAGGTTTCGCATCGGAGTCGGGGAAGTGGGACGCGATGAAGTCTGCAAACTCTCGCTGATATCGTCGGCGTTCAGCCGCAGAGATGCGGTCACCACTGCCGCATTTCAGTTCAGACAACATGGCAGATCAACGCCCCGACCTCGGTCGGGGCGTTTCCTTTTCTTGCGGACGCGCTGTATAACTCGTGGATGCCGCGAATCGCTCTTGATCGTGAAACATGCTGTTCTGTCGCGTCGTGTCGATGGCTGCTGTCGTTGTACTTGACTCTGTGTTTGTTGAGTTCACGAGGCGAGGCGCTCGCTGTGGCGCCGCTCGGAATGACTTCGTCGGGATTCTGCGAGTTCGAACCCGCTGTGCAGAGTTCGTCCTTGGACAAACGCGATGAGCGTGTGTCATGTTTCCTCAGCAGCGACGAAACCTATCTGTCGGGAGTCGTCTCTGCTGGCGGAAAGTGGTTCGCCGCGAGCCCGCGAGGTTTGTTCACCTCGACCGACGGACGAACCTTCGTGCTTTCTGCTCATTCCATGCCGATGGCTCCGTACGGAATCGGCGCGACGACGGATTCGGTTTGGGTGTGGTCGAAATCAGAGTTTCGTCGTGGTGCAACGAAGTCAGTCACGCGCTTTCCAATGGCAGCAGGTGCGGCGCCGGTGGTGCTTGAAACACCCGTCTTTGTAGACAGCGTCATCTGTCTGAACGACACCGCGTACCTACTGGGTTCGAAAGCGCAGGGAAAGGGTTCGCCCTTCTTTCTCGTGTGGACGAAAGACAACGGCGTCACATGGAGTGAACTCGCGCTCCCGATTCGCCGCATCGAAGATGGGCCAGCACTCGCGCACGGCCCGCAGGGATTTTTGGTCGTTGGCAACAACGAGCAGGGGCAGGCGACGCTTGCGCAGATTCGCGATCTGAAAACGGTCGTGAGTGAAGTGTTGTCGATGCCCCGAGATTTCGGGCGCACGCCACAGTTTCGCGCGATTGCAGCGGTGGGCTCGCGCGTTGCAATTCTCGGTGGAACACCGA
>JASGCF010000045.1:0-5757 GCA_030054275.1 Limnohabitans sp.
ATGGAGGCTGTGGGACGCCTTGCGCATTGACGCTTGGGATCACGGTCAGCCAGCAGTCGTTCTTGGCGGCGTCATCTTCCGCGAAGATGTTGTCCGGAACCGGCGCGGTCGAACCAGCGATCGTGAGGGTTCGGATGCCGTCTGGCGAGAACTTGTTGTCGTAGATCACGTGGTTGTCGTTGAAGCAGACATTGCCTTCCCACTGCTTCGCGCCCCCGTGAATCTGGAGGGTCTTGGAGTTGTTGTAGTCGTTGGCGGCAAGGCTGCCGTTGATGACGCCACGGTTGCCAAGCACTGCGAAGTTCGAAGTCTTGGTGTCCTTCCACTCGCGAGCCTTGCGGCCGTCTGCAAGGTGCAGGGTGCCGTAGCTCGTGTGTGAGATGAGGGCGAGGTTCGACTTGAGGTTGTCGTCCCAGTAGCGGTCAGCCGCTGCAGTCACGTCATAGGCGTTGAAGTTGTAGTTCGCGAGCGCAAGCACATTGGTGCTCACTTCCGCTGGGCTGACAAGCGACTGCGCGTCGAAGGCGTTCTGCATGATGCAAGCCGAGTACATCTTGCCGTGATCGTTGAGCGCGAAGTTCTCTGCGCCAACGCCTGGGGTTGTACCAACGCGGTTGATGAGGCCTGGGGTTGGGAAGGTGCCGCTCGACGAGTCCAGGGACATCGTGATGAAGCCCTTGTGGATCTGCTGGAGTTGCGTCGAGTCCTTCACGCGCTTGGTGGTGGCGCGAGCCTTACCGAGCGCAGGGAGGAGGATGGCGAGCAGGAGGGCGATGATGCCCATGACGACGAGCAACTCGATAAGTGTGAAGCCGCTTTTGCGGTTGGTTGCGGAGTGATTCTTCATGGATGTTCTCCGGATGAGAATGAACTGTCTTGATGCGTCGTGACCGACGCGAAAGATCGAGAGGGGGCCGAATGAACGCAGGCGTTGCATTCGGTGAACTGGGAACACATTATGGCGTTGGCGCGGTGCCGTCGGTCAACTTCTCAGCCGACTCGTTGTACAGCGTGTCTGTCACGGCGTGTGCCATGCAGAGCCATGCGTCGCCACCTTGGTTCGCACCACCCGGAGCGCACTGCGCCGACGAGAAGTAGCTATCCACGGTGAAGAGGTTGTCCTTCTGGAGTTGCGAGCTGCCGCACTCGTACTGGACATTGTCAGGAATGACGCTCTTCTCGAGGGTGACATGGTTGTCGCCGTAGCAGATGTTGCCTTCCCAAGTGTCGTCCGGAGCGTGGAACTGAAGCGTGTAGCTCTTCGAGTAGTTCGGGCCCTGAACCTTGCCCTTGAAGGTGCCGCGGTTGCCAAGCATTGGGCGGGTGCCGTCAGCCTTGTTGTTCCAGTGGAACTTCTTGCGCTCACCGATGAGTGCGAGGTGTGCGTACGACACATTCGAAGCGTTGGTCGCGCTCGCAGCGAGGTGGATGTCTGCCTTGAAGTTGTGATCCCAGTGGTTCGGGCCGTTTGCGGCATCGACCGTCGCTGGCGCGCCTGGGTTGTAGGAGTTGAAGTTGTAGTCAGCCTTGCGAACGACTGGGTTCGTTTCCACCGGAGAGATGCAGATCTCTGGGGTGATGAACTGCTTGGCGATCATCGCGCTGTAGAGAAACGCGGTGCGGTTCTGGGTTGGCTGCTCTTCGCCTTGGCCTGGATAGAACACGCCACCAACAGACTTGCGGCGGATCAGGCCTGGGATCGGGAGCTTACCCTTCGGGTCTTGGTTCGCCCAAGTGAGGAAGCCCTTGTGGATCTGGCTGATGTTCGCGCCGTCCTGAAGGGTCTTCGCCGAGCGCTGCGCCTTGCTCAAAGCCGGCAAAAGCAGGCCGATGAGGAGGGCGATGATCGCGACGACGACGAGCAGCTCGACGAGGGTGAAGCCACCCTGGCTGCGGTCTGAGGTTCTCCGATGCATAGTTCTGACTCCTAGATGTGTGAACCAACGCGGTTCACGGTTTGGGGGAAGAAAGTGACGCAGAAAAGAATTGCGTCGATAAACGGCTCACTGAGGATCGGATCTTGCGGTTGCGGAGATTCGAGCGCAATGCGGCGCGCGAATGCTCAAACCGTCAAGCCGATCGGGAACGGAAGCGTACGGGAAACTTGCCCGCACTGTTCAGGTCGTGCAAAAAGGCTGCTGAAAAAACTTGAGGGTTCCAAAACCGAAGGGTTCCAAAAACTGAAGGGTTCCCGTCGACCCAACTGTCCGAAGGAGGCACGACATGCGCGGCAAGAACACGCAGCGCTTCGGGCATCCCTTCGGGCCATGCCGAAGCCAAGCAACAAAACGAAGCAATGGAAACGAATTCCACGCTTCAGATCGTGCTATCGGACTTGCTGATGCATGCGCTGCGCCAAAACTCCCATGCCTCCTACGGAGCCCGAGGTTTGCACACCCGCTTCTCTGCTCTTGACGGAACAACTCGAGAATGTCACTCGGTTGTCGCGCGGTTGTCGGGCGTGCGTTGAGGTTCGCCGATGGGCGATCGCATGCGGTCGGGATGTCGGCGGGCGCGGCGGTGGGCTTTGGGGGCCGAGAAAGAACAAGCAGGAGAACGGTTGGAAGAGGCGGGACTGACGGACAGGCCATCATGCCACGCGTCACTTCGGTATTGCCGCAACCGTCAAAGGTCGATCGAAGACGACAGTAGTACGAAACGGAAGTCGGTCAAGTTCCACCGATCTGCTGCAAATCGAGTGAGCAAGATTTTGCTCGCGGTACATTCCCACCCCACCGACGACGCTGTACATCGTCGCGAACTTTTCGCAGCGCTTCCCAGCGCGCACACGACGCTCGCGTCGCCTTCACGAAGAAACGAACCCCTATGTCGAACCCTCATGACGCACTCGCTCGCCTCAACCTGACCCTGCCGCCAGCTCCGAAGCCGGTCGCCGCGTACATCCCAGCGGTGCGCACTGGTTCGCTGATCGTCGTCTCTGGCCAGTTACCGATGGCGAATGGCGCGCTGTTGGCGACTGGTCCAGTGCCGTCGAAGGTTTCGATCGAAGATGCGCAGAAAGCGGCCAAGCAATGTGCGCTGAATGCGCTTGCTGTGGTCGCGGACCAACTCGGCGGCGATCTGAGTCGTGTGGTGCGCGTGGTTCGCCTCGGCGTCTTTGTGCAATCGGATGATCGCTTCGACGGTCAGCCAAAGGTCGCAAACGGTGCGAGCGAACTCATGTTGGAAATCTTCGGCGAGGCTGGTCGCCATGCGCGAGCCGCGGTCGGAACAAACGCGCTTCCGCTCGACGCGACGGTTGAAGTTGAAATGATGTTCGAAGTCCGTTGAGGTGCGTTGAGGCATTGCCCTCGCTGCGCTCAGTTCCGCAGCAGCACGATCGCAAGCAAGACGATATTTCCCACTGCAAGTGCGCCGATCAAAATGATCGCGGGCATGCTGGCAAATGGGCCGCCTGTATCGCGCTTCACAATGGTGACGGGCTCTTGCGCACTGCTCGATACGGCGCTTGCAATCGATGCGATGTCGACCACAGGCTTCGCATGCTCTGGTTCGCGACCAGAAAGCACGAGTTCGACATCGACCACCAAATCGCGCGCGTTCTGGTAGCGCTCGCGCGCGTCTTTCTTCAGCATGGTCTCGATGATGAGTGCTGTGCCTGCCGAAATCTGTGGATTGATGTGGTCCGGCGGGACGAGCACTTCTTTCAAGTGCTTGTGCATCACCTGCGACGGAGTGGTGCCTTCGAAGGGGAGTCTGCCGGTCACCATGTGGTAGAAAGTTGCGCCAAGGCCGTAGATATCCGCAGGTGGCCCGATGTGCACGGAACCTCGGATTTGCTCGGGCGAAATGTAGTACGGCGTGCCGTACGCACGACCCGATTCGGCTTCTGCTGCTTCCTTGTCGCTCATGGCGCGCGCAAGTCCGAGGTCTGCGAGTTTGGCCACATTTCCAGTGGTCATCATGATGTTCTTGGGCTTGATGTCGCGGTGGACGAAGCCCATTTCGTGCGCGTGTTGGAGAGCAGACGCAACTTGGCGAATGATCTCAAGCGCCTCGCGTTCCGGGAGTCGCTTCCGAGCGACGATGCGGTCGTACACGGTGTCGCCGTCGACATACTCCATCACGAAGAAGTGATGCTCGCCAGCTTGGCCAATCTCATACGCCGCGACAATATTGTTGTGCGAAAGCTTCGCTGCGGCGCGACCTTCGCGCAGGAATCGCTCAATGAAGTTTTGGTTCTGCGAGAACTTCTTCGGTAGCACTTTGATCGCAACCAGTCGATCAAGTGACATTTGCTTCGCCAAGAAGACCGTGGCCATGGCGCCCGCGCCAAGCTTGCGGATGATGCGGTAGCCTGGGATTTGCTGACTTGACTTGTCGGCTTCGGCATCGCCTTTCAGTCGCTCGACTTGCCGACGCGTCAAAAACTCGCGCTCAACCAGTAGCTCAGCAAGCGTTGTTGGTGCGGCCGCTGTTGTGGCCGCGCGGGCCTTGAGATCAGTCGCGCATTGCTCAAGTTCGTCTGGCGTCATGAGCCCGCGCTCGACGACAGCCTTTCCAAGCACAGTGTCAAAGTTTGTTCCTGCGCGTGAACCTTCCATCGGAGAATTGGTCGCTTGCTGCGGAGCGATCGAGGCATTGGTCGCGCTCGGCGATTCGCCTGCGATGCCGATCGGCTTATTTGGAGAAGTTGGATCGTTTGGAGTGCTCACGGTGAAACGGGGGAACCCTTGGGTGCAGCCTCGCGCGGCGGAAGTGGGGAAGAGTCACTCAAGCGCGCGCTGTTGTCAATGGCACTCCATGGCACGAAGCACATGAATTCCACCCGAGCGTACGCAGCCCGCGGTTCGGTGTATCGTCCGGACTGATGTCTGAACGACAGATCACGCGAATCATGACCTCTGTGCCACTGGTGCTCGCAAGTGCGTCGCCGCGTCGCATCGCATTGCTTCGCGAAGAGGGATTCGAGCCAGAGGTTGAGCCGGCGGATATCGATGATGGCGGGTTACAACTTGGCCGTATTGATGCGCGAGATGTGGCTCCGGCCCTCGCGCATTTCAAGGCGCGGCGCGTTGCGGATCGTCGCGCTGCCCGTGGAGCGCGACCGGCGTGGATCTTGGCCGCCGATACCGTCTGCGAGCGCGATGGGCGCGTGCTTGGAAAGCCTCGCGACCGCTTTGATGCGCGCAGCATGATCGCGTCGCTGGCCGATCGCGGTCATGGCGTCGTCACCGGTTGGTGCCTCTTCGGTCCGGCGGGATCGATACGCGTTGGCCGTGACATCGCATGGATCGAAATTGGGTCTTTGCGCGACGATCTTCTCGACGCGTACCTCGACGAGGGACTGTGGCAGGGCAAGGCTGGAGGCTACAACTTGCCCGAAGTGATCGAACGAGGTTGGCCAATTCGCTGTGAGGGTGACCCACAAACGGTCGTTGGGCTTCCAGCGCGTCGATTGGCGCCGATGCTGCGCAGCGCACTCGCGTCATGGGATGAACGAGAGGCAATCGCATGATGACAACACTCTCATGCGCGGCGCAGGCCGACGGTGGTGTCTTCGCCAAGAGCGCGGCATTCGTTTGGGTGATTGCCCAAACAGATCCGGCACTGCAAGGGCGCGATCTTGGGCCATGGTTCATGTTGCCCGCGTGGTTTTCGGTGCCCTGCGCGATCGTGTTGGCAGGCGTTTTGTGCTGGTATTTCGTGCGTCTTGGAGTTTCGAGTACTGGAAGTGCGAATACTGGAAGCGCAAGTACTGGAAATCCGGATTCTGGAGGTGCGGGAGTTCCTCGC
>JASGCF010000045.1:5857-12850 GCA_030054275.1 Limnohabitans sp.
TACTGGAAGCGCAAGTACTGGAAATCCGGATTCTGGAGGTGCGGGAGTTCCTCGCGCGCTTCGCTGGGTGCGACGGCTGGGCATCTTGTGCGCGCTCGCTGCGATCGGTCCGCTTCTGCGCGCGGTGACCTTCGTGCATCCCCATGAGCAGCGAGTCGAGTGGGCAACCGCGTGGTCGCTTGCGATTCTTGCGCTGTTTGCGTGTTTTCTGCTTGCGATTGTCGATGTCATTCTTGTGTTGCGAGGCGGACTGCGCGAGTACAGCGATTTGCGTCGTGAGGTCTTTGGCGGCGGGCGCCGTTCACGCGAAGATGCGCAAGACCCGCCAAAGGACAAGCAGCGTGCCTGAGTCCTATGGCCCGCTTCCTCGGTGGATGGCGCCACTCTCGTGGTGTATGGCGCGGGCCTACGAACAAGGTGTTGCGTGGCGAAACGCGGGGTTTGACCGCGGTCGCGGTGTCCGAACGCTCGAAGCAGCGGGCGCAAGGATTCCAGTCATTTCGATTGGCAATCTCACGGCCGGAGGAACAGGCAAGAGCCCGTTCGTCGCGTGGTGTGCGCGGCGTCTCGCGGAAGCCGGCGGAATGCCAGTGATCGCCATGCGGGGCTATCGCGCTCGGACTTCTCGCGATGGTGCACCGCGATCGGACGAAGCCGAGGAGTACGCGGTTTCTGCGCCAATGGCGCGTGTCGTGGTGGGTAAGCGCAGAGCCGAGATGCTCACAGAGATCTTGCGTGCGCCAACAGCAGATGCGTGGCGACATCGTGCAGTTGTGATTTTGGATGATGGCTTTCAGCACCGACAATTGGCGCGCGAGCTCGATGTCGTGCTCGTTGATGCGACGCGTGTGGGACTTGATGGCGATCTGTTGCCACATGGTTGGTTGCGTGAACCCGCGGGAAACATCGCGCGCGCAGGCATTGTGGTTGTGACCAAAGCACACGACGAAGTGCAACGGTTACACGCCTCCAAACTTGTGGAGCGTTTCAGGGGTCGCGCGCCTGATGCGGTGTGTGAACATGTGTGGGACGCGGTCGATGTACTCTCGCCCGTCATCGTTGATGATCGCGAGCCATCTTTTGTCGCGATGTCTGTTGCGTGGCTGCGCGGACAGCGTGTTTTGAGCGCGTGCGCGCTTGGCAATCCGCAACATTTTCACACGATGGTGGCGCACGCAACTGGCTCGTCGCCTGCGACGCTTGAGCGCGGCGATCACAGAGCGTTTACCGCAGAAGCGTTAGAAACCGCCGCCAAACGCGCGGGCGTCGACATCGTGGTGATGTCTCGCAAAGATGTGGTGAAACTCGAAGCACCGCCGAATCTCACGATCGTGGTGCCGCAACTCTCGATTCGGTTGATTGAAGGTGAAGAGCGTTTGCGCGACGCACTCAGCGCTGCGAAACAGAGCGCGCGCGTGTTGTCACGCGGAAGTTGTCCCAGGGACGACCGTTGAAAATCTGTTGTCGGTCATAGGTGAAGGTCGTACTGCCGTCGATCACACGAACAATCGGTTCGCGATTTGCACCGAGGATTGCGTCGTTGCGGCTTGTATCGAGCGCGTCGCCATCATCCGTGGCAAAGCGGACGAGCGACGCGTGCAGCGTTGCGCGCGGAGGCACGCAGGTCTGCGGGGCTGTCGTGCATGCAGCAGTCAGGATGCACGCGCTGCAACACACGATCCATGCGCAGCGACATGCGATCCATGCGCGGCGACATGCGATCCATGCGCGGCGACGCCCGAGAACTTGGATACCAATCTTCAGGTTGTCCACGACATCTCCTCCGGTCCTGATCGTGCAGCCGAGACGGTCGAAGGCAAGCGGAAAGGTCGCTGAAACTGCGTGGTTGCGATTTGTTCGTCGTTACAGACCCACCTTGCGCCGAGCCGAGCGACACGATTCGCGCAATTGCATGAGAAGTCTTGACTTCCGACGCCTTCCGATTGGATACTCGGCCTATTCCCGAAGGACCCAAGACTTCTTGACGGCCCGAGTTGGCCGAGGTGAGTGATGGCAACAACGACGAAGAAAGATCTCATCGAACGCGTCGCCCAAGACACGGAGTTGCCGCGAAGTGATGTGCGGCGCGCTGTGCAGAGTTTTCTTGATCATGTGATTGATGAACTCGCGCGTGGCAATCGTTTGGAGTTCCGAGACTTCGGCGTTTTTGAAATTCGCGAACGCGCTGGTCGCGTTGCACAGAATCCGAAGACGCTTGAGCGCGTTGCAGTTCCTCCGCGGAAGAGTGTGCGTTTCAAAGTTGGTCGCTTGATGCAGCAATCGCTTGAGGGCGAGAACGGCGCAGAGTTCGAAGTCGTTCGAACGGCGTCGGCTGCACACGACGACGCTGATGAGTGATCGCGCCCTGATCGAGTACTGATCGAGCACTGATCACCGCACGACTGCACGCGTTGCATCAACAATCCGCGCGCGTTCGTGTGTGGGGACTATGCGTTTGAGTGCGCAGCGAGTAGTCTTCGCTGCGTGAACGATGATCTTCAAAGCATGCAAGGTGGAACCAGCGACGGCGCTTCGCGCAAGCGCGGTCGTGGCGCGCGTCAAACGCGAGGCGATGGCATGGTGGAATCACAGCGCCGCGATATCGCAGCGTTGTTTGGCGCCGAGCCGCCCGTTGCAATCGAAGCAGAAATGGGCCTGATTGGCGCGCTTCTGTGGGATCCCAAAGTTGTTGGCGATGTCATTGGGATTGTGCGAAGCGGCGACGATTTTTCGATGCCACGCCATGGTCGTATCTACGACGCAGTGGTTGAGTTGTACGACCGTCATGCGACGGTCGATTTGGTGCTGTTGAATCAGTTGCTCGTCGATCGCTCTTTGGTCGAGGCTGTGGGTGGACTCGACTATCTGGTGCAACTCGCCGAAGGTGTGCCAAGCGCTGCGAATGCGGTGCATTGGGCGCGCATCGTGCGCGAGAAGGCAACGACACGCGAACTCATCGCAGCTGCTGGTGAAATTCTTGAGGAAGCGCATGTCGCGCGATTGCCTGCCCAGAATCTTTTGGAGAGTGCCGAACAACGCATTTTCCGCATCGCGCAAAAGCGTGAGTCTGGTGCTGTCGCGACGGCCAGTGAGTTGGTTGATGAAACGATGCGTCTCATCGATCAAAGCGAGGGTAAAGGCTTCATGGGCGTTCGCACGGGCTTCTCCGAACTCGACGAGATGTCGAACGGATTGCAGCGCGGCGAAATGATCATTCTTGCAGCGCGTCCATCGATGGGTAAGACGGCGCTTGCGTTGAATCTGATCGAGCAGGTTGCGCAGCACGGAACACCTGCCGTGATGTTCAGCCTCGAAATGGGCAAGCAGCAACTTATCCAGCGTATGTTGTGTGCTCTTGGACAGATCGACAGTCAGCGCATGCGAAAGCACATGCTTGGAAGTGATGACTACCGACGCTTGATGGCTGCATGTGGCGAAATCTCGAAGTTGCCGCTGTACATCGATGACACGCCAGGTCTTTCGCTCCTTGCGATGCGCTCAAAGGCGCGGCGACTCAAGGAGCGTCACGGCATTGGATTTATCGCCATCGACTACTTGCAGTTGATGAGTTCGGGAACGCGCGTCGAAAGTCGACAACTCGAAGTGAGCGAAATCTCCCGTGGCATCAAGGCGATGGCGCGTGAATTGGATGTGCCAGTCTTGTGTTTGTCACAGCTCAATCGTGCGGCAGAGCAGCGCGAAGGTCATCGTCCGCGTATGAGTGATCTGCGCGAATCTGGCTCGATCGAGCAGGACGCAGATGTGGTGATGATGCTGCACCGCGAGGACTACTACCACCGTGGCGATCCCAACTGGGCCGATGAGAACCCCGACAAGGTGGGCACTGCCGAACTGATTCTTGCCAAACAACGCAACGGACCGACGGGGACTGTGCACTTGGTGTGGGACGGCGCGACGACGCGTTTCAAAAATCAGTCCTACTCGACGCCGCCGGAAGACATGCCGCGCCGCGTCATGGCGCCAACGCGAGCCGCCCCGCAGGTTCGCGTGGTCGGTCAGCCGAGCGATGCGCCGTTTGATCGCGACGATTTTGACCTCCCGATTTGAACCCGCGATAGAACCCGCGATTTTGACGAGTTCGCGCCACAGCGACGCAATGGCGGCGAGTGGCAGTCGTTGATGAAGCACCCGTGACGGAACCGTCGTTGAAAGAATCGGTCAGAGTTAGGCTCTTCCAAACCGAGCGGCGCATGTCTTCAACAATGCGACAATCTTCGTGAAGCCAGATTCGGAATCAGGCCTGTCGAACGAGCAGGATTCGGTGCATCCCACGAATCCTGTCGAGCCAGCGGATCAACAAGCCGCTGCGATGGTGCCGTGGCTTCGGCGAGCTTCGGAGGGGGACTCCGCAGCGTGGAGAAAGGTTGTCGAAGCGTACGCGCCCCGCGTTTTTGCGCTCTTGCGCACGCAATGCAGAGACGACGAACTGGCAGAAGAAATCACGCAGTCGACTTTCTGCACGCTCGCGACCAAGATTCGCGACTACATCGAACACGGACGATTTGAGTCGTGGCTTTTTCGCATTGCCATGAATCGACTTCGCGACGAGATGCGTCGGCGTGCACGGCACGCGCGTTCTGCGGGCGAGGAGAATTTCTCGCGCGTTCCGGATGCGCGCGAGGCAGTTGCCGGCAGCGGACTTGATCCCGACGATCGCGGTTTGTTGGAGGTTGCACTGAGCCAGTTGACTGAGTCGGATCGCGATTTGGTGGAACTGAGGCATACCGGAGGGCTGAGTTTCCGGCAGTTATCTGACTATTTCAATGAGCCCCTCGGCACACTCCTCGCGCGTCACCATCGCGCTCTGAAGAAACTGAAGGGGCTGCTTGAGTCGGCAGGATTTGAGGGTGTTTCGCGGACAGGAGCTGGTGCGAGTCCGGAGCGCGGGCAACGGAGTCGTGGGGAAGGGCGCCGCGGGGAAGGGCGCCGCGGGGAGGGGCATGAGTCATGATTCGTTTGGTTGAGATTCGTTTGGTTGAGGTGTGCTGGATACACCGCGGCTTGGTCAAAATCTCTCGGGTCCGAATTGGGTCGAGTGCGCAATGTCGAGCATATTGAGGCGTTCGACCGTCAGGTGCGATGGCTTCAGCGAGAGTCTTCTGTTCCGACCTCCATCCCCGACCTCCTTCCCTGACAAGGCGAGACGAGATGACTGCAAACGATGAGTATGAGCCCCGAGTATGAGCCCCGAGTATGAGCCCCGAGTATGAGCCACGAGTATGAGCGATGAGTGACGCATCACGACAACCTCACAGCGACGAGTTTGGCGGTTCGGCCGCCGACTCTCTCGAAATGCATCTCGCGGCGCGCGCAGATCGGGAGCGAGGTCGGCTTTCGGCCGACGCGTTCGAGCGCATTTTCGCAGCCAGTGATTTGCAACTTCCGGTACCCGTCGGCAACGAGCACGCAGTTGTTGCTCGCATTGGCGCCCCATCGCGTCGTGCGTGGCGTGTGGCTGCTGCGATCGCGGCCCTGGCCGGGACAAGTCTGATCGTCTTCCTCATCGCGCGCGGCGGTTCAACTGTCGAAAGTGAATCGCTTCCTGGTCGTGCGATCGTCGATGGGGCAGGTGTTGTGCCAGCAACAAACGGCGCAACAAGTGGCGTAACAAACGGAGCGACGAGTTCTGTATCACGCCCCCAACTTCCTGAACCGTCGCACTTTGATTTGGCGCTCTCGGGCGCATTGACAGCGACAAAGGCGTCACAAAGCGCAACGGGTGCAGTTGTCGCGCTTCATACTGCACCAACTGCGGCGCTCGCTGTGGTTGCTTCAAGCGCTGCATGGGACGACCCTGCGACATTCGCTTCGAACGGCGATCTGGGCGCGATTACCTACGACGGTCTTTCCGGTGAATTCGATGCACTGCTTGCTGCAACCCCACGAATGCGCTGAGAGTGTTGCTTCAAGCGTTGTCATGCGCGCCCGCCACGCATTCCACACATTCCACAGTCACGATTGCGAGTTTCCTGATGCACTCCGACGCCCGCACATCATCTCGACTTGAACGCGCACTTTGCGAGGGAGATTCGCAGCGACCACTGGTTCGCCGCATCCCGTGGTGCAACGCTGCCTTCGCGTGGATGACCGCTTCGATGTTGGTGCTGTCGTCGGACCTTGCCGCGGCCAGCGACACGAGTACCGCCCTCCACACGAGTGCGGTGCAGCAGGAAGTTTCATCGGACGGCGACGACAGTGATCACGCTCGTGGAGCTTTACCACAGCGCGCGGCAGGGAGTGACAACGCACGCGACGATGTCCGTACAGGAGGGCGTGAAGGCCGCGCAGGGCGTGGCATGCCGTTGCCACCGGATTGGCCGCGTGCAGGTGGATTTGGACCGGGCTCTGACGGCCGTGAAAGTCCGCTTCTTGAGGGGCTTCTCGTGGGCGAGATGATGGCGGAAGGTGAGTTTGCCAAGCGCGAACTCACCGATGCAGATCTCGCACGCGTGGCCGCGGTTGCGCGGCGCGTCAGTGACGATTGGGGTAGCGCGATCGAGGCTCGATTTGCCGAGAACCCGACGCAGATGCGTCAGTTTTTGCGAACGAGTGGCCGACGATTGATGGCGCTGGTCGCGCTTGAAGTTCGTGCTCCCAAAGTCTTCGAGGCGAAAGTCGTCGAACTCCGTGCGCAAGGTGAAACGGCGCGCGCCGCGCAAGCACTTTTGCGGGCGGAAACGGCCGGCGCGCCGGACGCGGAGCAGTCAGCGCTGCGCGAAGCGTTCGATCGCGCCGTGCGAGCGCAGATTGATGCGACATTCGCGACTCGCGCGGAAGAACTTGCCGCGATTGAGTCGCGTGTGGCTCGGTTGCGTGAGGAACTCGCGTCCGATCGTTCGAGCAGCGCCGCAGTCATCGAGGAGGTCCGTGAGCGCGCGCAGCAAGTGGCTCGTGAACGGGCGTCTCGGTCGGAGACGGCACCCACGCGCGGCGACAGTGCACCCACGCGCGGCGACAGTGCACCCACGCGCG
>JASGCF010000381.1 GCA_030054275.1 Limnohabitans sp.
CGCTTGTCGAGATCAAGTCGCGTTCGCTCGCACCGGTGGCTGCGCCAGAGGAAGGCGGCGAATCGAATGCACCTCACTCGCAGGGCGAAGATCCGCGCGCAGAACTCATCAAACAACTGCTGGCGTACCAGAAGTTCCGTACGGCGGCGGAAGTACTTGAGGCGCGACGCAAGGACTTTGCGGAGCGCGCTGCTGCGCGTGCGCGTCCGGGCGTTGACGAGGGCACAGCGGGCGATTCAGAGCCGGAAGATTTCGAACTTGAGGATCTTCATCTCGGCGATCTGTTCGCTGCGTTTGAACGCATCGCAGCGTCGATCGATCTGACGCGCGTCGGCGACCATATGGTCGAGTACGATGACACGCCGATTTCGCTGCACCAAGAAGATATTGTTGATCGATTGACCCGGATCGAGGTCCATCGTCTCACGCTTGGAAGCGTGTTTGATGGTCGATCCCACAGCGAGCGCATCGGTTTGTTCTTGGCGCTGCTTGAACTGGTGCGCCAAGGCCGCGTGCGAGTTCGACAAGACAACCTCGACGACGACATCGATGTGACGCTTGCAGAAGAGCGCGGCCCAGACGCACCAACATTTTCATAGCACTCGCAAGACGCTCACTCTGTGATCACTGCAGCACTGTGGGCAACCCATTTTTGCCGCGCATCGAGAGGTGCATCTGTGTGTGTCGGTCACGCGCATTCACGCATGGCGATCGGAGCGAGATCATCACGCCGCGTCCAACGCACATTTCGTGCGTTTTCTTGGGCGAACTGCAAGTGCTCGAGGTAATGCGCTAGGTCTTCGCTCGCAAACATCTCAAGCCAGCCGTGCTCTGCAGATGGGTTGAGTTCCAAAATCTCAGCGATCAGCGCGTTCTTCTCTTGCATGTGTGGTCTCCGCGCAGCGATGCAAATCATCACCGCACGCGATGGATCGGCGCACGCAATCACACCACTTGAATTGTGGATGACGCGGGGAAAACCACAACACCCGAAGGCGCACCGGTACTTAGCGTCCGGAAAGTAGTTCCGCGAGTTTCTTCTTGAGCATTGCGACACGCAGCAAACTCTTGACGCGCGTCAGCAGCTCCAACTTGTTCACCGGCTTGGTGAGGAAGTCATCTGCGCCACTTTCAACAGCGCGCTCGTGGTCGCCGACCTCATGCAACGCGGTCACCATGATGACCACCATGTCGCGCGTCGCAGGATCGCTTTTCACTTTGCGACAGACCTCAAACCCCGACATCTTGGGCATCATCACATCAAGGAGTACAAGATCCGGCTTCTCGCGCTGCATCGCGTCGATTGCTTCAAGGCCGTCACGCGCTGTCACCAGCGCACACGGAAGCGATTCGAGATAAGCCAACATCAACTCCAAGTTCTGCTGGTTGTCATCAACAAGCAGAATCTTCGCCGACGAGATATCAGTGAGCACGCTTTCGTCAATCTGTGGCTGGGTCGAACCGGTCATGGGGCCATCCTATCACACGAAATTCCGCGTATCCGGCGTCAAAGCCCAAGCGCACGAACAGCCAAATCGACAGGGTGCAACGCCTCGCGACCCGTGCCATCGTGAATCTGATGCCTGCAACTGGTCCCGGGGGCGCAGACAACCGCGTCGGCCGCATTTCGCACTGCTGGGAACAGGCGCTCTTCCCCGATTTTCATCGAAAGGCCGTAGCGCTTCGCCGCGTAGCCGAAACTTCCGGCCATGCCGCAGCAACCTGTCTCGAGCACGGAAAGATCCGTGCCGAAAATTCGGCGAAGGAATCGCGCAGAACTCTCTGCACTCCACAAGGCCTTCTGATGACAGTGTCCGTGAAGCACCACACGATCGCGCGCTTCGTTCGGCGCGGGCAGCGTAGGACGCGTCGGATGATCGTCCCACGCGCGATCGAGAAACTCTTCGACCAACGCTGTTTTCTGCGCAAGCGCGCGACGGCGCGCACGAACATCGTCCCCGCTGCCAGCAGGCAACAATTCGAGCCAGTCGTCGCGGAGAGCGCTTGCGCAACTTGGCTCCAACACCAACACAGCATCGGCATCGGTCGATGTCGCAAGCGTGAAAAGCGCGTCGGAGGCGCGCGCGATCTCGTCGCGTGCCTCTGAAAGCATTCCCATCGAAATCAAACTTCGACCGCAACAACCAACATCCGCAAGAATCACGCGGTATCCAAACGCATCCAGAAGCGTGACGGCCGCGCGACCAATTCCTGGCTCGTTGTAGGCCGCAAAACAATCGCCGAACAAAATCACCGTGCGTGTGCGCTGAACTGGCTCACGCTTTGCGAACCACGAGAAAAGCGAGGGCCCGAACGCTGGAATCGAGCGCCGCGGGTCAACACCGAGGATCCCGTGCGCGAGCGCCTTTGCGATCGGCGTTCGATTGAGCAGGTTGGCGATGTGATGAAATCGCGAGCCCAACCGATTCAGACGCCGCACCTGACCGAAGACTCGCGTCGCAAACGGCACCCCCTCGCGTGCGTGGCGCTGCGCCGTGTATTCAGCTTTGAGTTTCGAAATGTCGACATTCGACGGACATTCGGTCTTGCACGCTTTACACGAGAGGCAAAGATCAAGCGTTGCCATCGTTTCTGGATCGCTCCAACGATCGGCGCCGAGTTGACCAGTGATCGCCAAGCGAAGCGCGTTTCCACGACCGCGCGTGGCATGGCGTTCGTCATGGAGCACGCGATACGACGGGCACATCGATGTTCCGCCAGACATGCGACGACAGAGCCCTGCACCGTTACACGATTCAATCGCATGATCAAAGCCTTCTTCTCGGGAGTAGTCGAAGAAGGTCGCCACTTCAGGCGCGTGCGCGTCGCGCCCATGCGGTGCGATACGCAGATTTTCAATCAGTCGCTCGGCCGGACCGGTGTCGACAATGTTGCCTGGATTCAGCAAGTTTCGTGGGTCAAACACGCGCTTCACCGCGCGCAAGGCTTCACAAATGGTCTCGC
>JASGCF010000382.1:0-1787 GCA_030054275.1 Limnohabitans sp.
CACCGAACCAACCACACATGACCGCGGCCTTGTAGCCCCATGCGAGCAGGGCTGCGATACCGAAGAGCCACGCGCTGCGCGCGTTCCACAAGCGCTCGTATACAGGCCACACCGTGCGACCTGTCGCAAGCGTCCACAACGACGCGACAAATGTCATACCTGTCAATACAGCCAAGACGCAGCCAAACGGCTGGGTCACAAAACTCGCCAACACATCACCTTTCGACGCGTATGCGAAGGCGGTGGTCATGCCGCAAGACGGGCATGGTACCCCGAATCGCGCAGGCCACGAACAAGCTGGAAGCCCAAGCGCTTGATGGGTCCCGAAACCCTGCGACGACGGCTTGAGCGACCACGCAATCGTCAACAACCCACCACTGATGCTCGCTGCGATGGCTGCGTGCGCGAAACGCTGCCGCACCGCGCTCGGGGCGAGCGCCGCAACTTCCGGTTGGTGGGATGCCATCGGCGGCGGTGGCAACAACGAAGACATGTGCGAAGCGTAACGATCGCGCGCCGGTCTGGAAGGGCTACTCTGCGCGGATGGCCGATACTTCGCCCACTTCTTTCGAGCGATCAGCACAATTGTGGTGGTGCGACGGGCACCTCGATCTTGCATATCTCGCCGTGAACGGCCGCGATCTGCGCGCGCCCTTACAGGTCGATTCGCCGCACGCCCTTTCGCTTCCAAGTCTTCACGCAGCGGATGTTCGTATTGCGCTTGGCACCATCTTTACCGAATGCGGCGGCGACCCAACCAAAGATGCTGCCGCATATCGCAGTTCAGACGAACTCGATGAAGCGCATCGCGCTGGCCTGTTGCAACTTGAGTGGTACGAGGCAATGGAACGCGCTGGAGTGCTTCGATTGGTGCGCACCGTGGGTGATCTCGAACAGTGCGCGCGCGGTGATGGCCCGCTGGGCGTGGTGCTGTTGATGGAATGCGCCGATCCCATTCGCTCGCCAGATGAACTCGCGTGGTGGTACGCGCGTGGCTTGCGGGTTGTGGGTTTGAGTTGGGGTCACGGGAGTCGATACGCAGGAGGCAACGCACGCGCAGGCGCACTGACACCAATTGGCCGACGCATGGTGGAGGCAATGGACGCGTGCGGCGTGCTGCATGATGCCTCACACTTGTCGCGTGCTGCATTCGACGATCTCCTGACGCACTCCTCGCGGCGCGTCATCGCAAGTCACTCCAATGCACAAGCACTGCTTGAGCCAAGCGAGCGTCATCTCACCGACGCGCAGATCGCTGCCATTCGCGAGCGTGATGGATGGATTGGGCTCAACTTGTACGGGCGATTTCTCGCTCACGGACGACGCGCGACGCTCGAAGATTGCGTTGCGCATGTCGTACATGTGGCAAACATCGCTGGTGCGGATCGCGTCGGACTCGGAAGCGATCTTGATGGCGGTTTTGGCCGCGAGGCACTTCCGCTCGAAGTGCAATCTCCGACCGAGTATCTGCGCATTCCTGCGCGGCTTGAAGAACGCGGCTTTGCGGAACACACTGGAATCAACGCCATGTGGAAATCAGGCTTCGCGCACGAGAATCTCATGCGCATGCTGCGTGCTGCACTTCCGCAAAGAGCTTAGCAATTCGCCCAACCATTTCCCCCAACCATCTCGCCCAACCATTTCTCCCCACCCATTTCCACTCGTCACTCGTTGGCGTACGGCTGGATCAACATGCCCTTCCGGCCTGCAACGAGAACTCCGATGAGTGCATGCCACCGCACGCTTGCCAAAGGACTCGAAGAATTCGGCGAGGATTTCGGCGAGGA
>JASGCF010000382.1:1887-2958 GCA_030054275.1 Limnohabitans sp.
ACCGAGTCGACGCGGCGCACGCCGTTGGTCACGAGATCAATCGTGACTTCGCGCGCCATATCGACACGCGGCTCTGCCTTCGCAAGAAGTGCTGCGTGTTGATGGATCCATTCGTGAACCCGCAGGAGCCGCGGGAGTTCTTCAGCGCGACCGACAACATGCAGCGCACCGCCTTCATCGATCGCGATTTCGATCGTTGGATCGTAGGGCGAAGTGTGTTCAAAGCGCGTCAGTCCCTGCATCCATGGCACCAGCGATGTTGGCCATGTTGGGTCGACGGAGTGCACTTCGACAACACTTGCTGGCTTCGGTGGAAGGCCAACGGGCGAAGTGGATCCCGCCTCATGATTTCCGGCATCGTTCTTTCCCGCATCGTGAACTTGCGCATCGCGCGTGCCGCGAGTTGGCGTCATGACCGATGCAACGGGCGCCCGACGCTCGGTTGCCGACAGCGCACTTCGAACATGCGCAGCGTTCGGCCGCGCCATCGCGCTTGGCCGACGCCAAATCTCGAAGGGAATCGTGTCGGGCTGTGAACTTGCGAGCGGCGCGCCACGATCTCTCCGGCCCGAAAAGCGCTCGACAGGATTCGCGTCGGCCTTCTCAGTGGTCGGGGTCTTCGTGCGAACTTCCCTCCTCACAACTTCGCTCGACAAAACTTCGCTCGATAGTTCTTTACTCGTGATGGAAGGCACAGCACTCGGTTTCCGTGATGCATCGGTGATCCCCATTTGCAACCCCGATTGCAACCCCGATTGCAATTCCATCGGAGGATCCATGTTCTCGTCACGCTTCTGCGAGTGGCCAGCCGCGAGCCCCGAGTGAGCGTCGCGTTCCGCATCATCAAGAATGCGCAGCGCGGCAGTGATCCCTGCATCTTCGACCGTGAACTCGCGGTCGATGGTGATCGCGATGCTACCGATGCGTGGCATGGGTGATTCAAGACACACTTCGAAACCGAGATACGCAGCAGCAGTCTTTCGAAGTCCTCGCATCGCTGTCTCTGAGGTCGCTTCGTCTGCGCCAACAACAACAACACCGATACTCGGCCGCACTTCGAGCGCCGGTCGC
>JASGCF010000383.1 GCA_030054275.1 Limnohabitans sp.
GTTCCGCTGCGTCCATCCCTTCTGCACCGTCTTCGCCACCAAACGCATCCGCATCGTCGTATTCGATACGAGAACCCGAGAAGCGCTCAACCAAATCGGTGCGCGACACATGCTTTGCCGGAATCTCGCGCAGAAACTCACTTTCAATCGACGCCTGTCGAACGCCGCGCACTGTGCGCACTGCAGCTGAACTCACAGAAAGCGCCCGCTCTGCTCGCGTCATGCCAACGAACAACAGTCGCCGCTCCTCTTCAACCGCATCCTCGCCTTCGCTTGCGCGACTGTGCGGCAGAATTCCGTGCTCCACACCGATGACAGCAACCGAATCAAACTCAAGTCCCTTCGCTGCGTGCAAGGTCATCAGCGTCACGCTGCCTTGCTCTGGATCCACAGCGTCTGCATCAGCAACGAGCGACACGCTCTCAAGCCACAGTCGCAACGCATCACCAAGTGTCGGTTGCGCTGGGAGCTGCGCGTCTGGCGTGCCGTTGACTTCGTAACTCGCTTCGACCGGCGCATCGGCTGCTGGGTCCGATTCCGGCAAACGAAAATCGGCTGCTGCAGAGACCAACTCTTCAAGGTTCGCGACGCGCTCGCGCTCTTCGATCGTGCTGTGATCTTCCAATCGATCAAGACCGCTCGTCTCAAGAACCTCGCTGACAAACGCAGCAAGATCGCCAGGAACGCGCTCGTCAAGACTGCGCGCGAAATCGCGAATCATCACCACAAATCCATCGACCGCCTTTGCAGATTTTCCCGACACAACACCAATCGATGACGCCTGCGCAAACGCTGCAATCAAGGGCAATCCGTGCGAGACAGCATGTGCCTCGATCTTGCGCACCGTGGCGTCGCCGATTCCACGCGTGGGCACATTGACGATGCGTCGCAACGAAACTTCATCGCGAGGATTCGCACAAACGCGCAAGTATGCAAGTGCATCTTTGATTTCCTTGCGATCGTAGAACGCGGTGCCACGAGCGACGGTCGATGGAATCATGCGCCGACGCAGCGCATCCTCGATCACGCGCGACAGTGCATTCATGCGATACAGCACAGCCATCGATCTCCACGGCACGCCTTCGCGCGAACGCGCCTCAAGAAAATCTGCGATGCGATCTGCTTCTTCGTGTTCGTCGTTTGCTTTCAGCACACGAACAGGCGTGCCTTCACCAAGCGAAGTCGTGAGTTCCTTGTGCTTGCGCCGACGATTGTGAGAAATCAGCCCCGCGGCAGCCGAAACGATGTGACCCGTGGAGCGGAAATTCTCACCGAGTGGAATCACTCGAGCGCCGGAAAAGTGCTCCTCAAACTCCAAGATGTTTGAGATGTCTGCGCCGCGCCATCCATAAATCGACTGGTCTGGATCACCCACCACAAACAAGTTTCGTGATCGCTCGGCCAACGCATGCGCGATGACAAACTGTGCGTGATTCGTGTCTTGATACTCGTCGACCAATACCCATTCGTGTCGACGCTGCAGCAACTCTCGCACTTCTGCATCTCCGCGCAGAAGAAGCGCCACTTTCAAGAGCAGATCATCAAAGTCGACCGCATTCGATCGCGTCAAAACCGCTTCATACGACGCATAGGCTTTGGCGACAGAACGCGACCAAAAATCATTCGCCTCGGCCAGATACGCGGCAGCATCACGCAGTTTGTTCTTCGCGTCACTGATTTCCGCAAGCACACTCGCGGGCGTCCACTGGGTGTTGGAAAGCCCGGCCTCTTCAATCGCCGCTTTGATCGCGTCCTTCTGATCGCCGCCGTCATAGATCGAGAATCCGGCCTGCAATCCGACGCGATCACCGAATCGCCGCAGAATGGCAGCGCAGTGCGAGTGGAATGTCGACACCACAAGCCCAGTACGCGATCCGTCATCGCGTGCCACAAGTCGCGAGACACGCTCGCGCATTTCACCGGCTGCTTTGTTCGTGAATGTGAGCGCAAGAATCTTCCACGGCGGAACGCCCTCTGCGATGAGTGCAGCGATGCGCCGCGTAATCACGCGCGTCTTTCCAGAACCTGGACCAGCGAGCACCAATGCGGGCCCGAAGCCATGCGACGCAGCCAGTCGTTGCGCCTCGGTCAAGTCCTCGAAGAGACCACCGACGCCCGCGAGTTGCGCAATGGTGTGTGAGGAAGCAGGCGCTCTCAACGCAAGTTGCGCTCGCTGGTCGTCGCGAACATCGCCTTTTGATGGCGCGGGAAAGAGCCCGTCTCTGTGATCACTCATGAGAACCCGATCCTACGGGGAAGAACACTGACTCTCTCGAAGCACGCACGGCCGCGAAACATGGCGGCGCCGTCAACCGCGAGCCTTGCATGTTCGTATTTTGTTCGTATCCTCGCAACCCTTCGCCAGAGTTTCTGACACCGCGCAACAAGTTGTCCACCGTGCGAGTGCCGACTTCTGTCGATGGGCGCAACTCCGTACTCTCCGCTCGCCCGCGAAACGCGTTTCCGTGTCGCGATCGCAGTGCAAAGATCAGGTTTTCAGAGGTTCCTTGCAGAAACTGAAAAAAGTACGAAAAGAACGATAGGTTGGGGTACTTCTCGCTTGCGACCCCAACAGGTTGGGGTAGTATCCGATCCGACCGAGGAATTGGTGGTTCTCGGTCCCCCAGATACATGCTGTGACAGTGACCGAGAGTTTCGAGCGCGCGTCTCGTTTGTTCACGACGAGTTTTGCCGAAGAGTTTCTCGACAAAACTTCGTTGGCGAGTCGTTTCGGACAGTGTGAGGAGCGCCCGCAACACTCCGGAAATCAAGTGCGTCTGCAAAACGCGCTGCCTGTCCTGCCGACTCTGCGGGGTGTTCCGAGGTGTAACGGCGACAAGTGACGGCGACAAGTGATGGCGACAAGTAACGGCGACAAGTGACGGCGACAAGTGACGGCGACAAGTAACGGCGACTAGGACGGTCGCCCCAAACAATGAACACCTTCCG
>JASGCF010000384.1 GCA_030054275.1 Limnohabitans sp.
GCTTCCACTCTGCTCGCGCCATGAATGCGTAGTCGGTGAGTGATCTGCCGAATCCAAGCGTCTGGCAGCGAACCCTACAGCGTTGTGGGTGGTGTGGCATCTCCACTGAACGCAGCACCTTCACTGGGGCTCGCGGGATCACAGAACCGTGGATTTCCGATGTGTACAACCCATCAATACGAAAGTGTTCGTCTTCCCATGTCAGGCGTGCGCCCTGAACACGACCCGTTGTAAAGAAGCCATGCACAAGCGATCGCTCTGCTGCGAGAGTTCCAAGCACAGCGTCTACAAGTTCTCGAAGAAAAGAGGACTTGAACTGACCAACACGCATCGACAGCCCATTGCCGAAGTTCTTGTCGACCCATGCGTCGTCAAGAGTTGCAATGCTTCCGCCGTTGGTCATCGCAATCTTGATGTCGTACTTCCAAGATGGATCAACAAGATTTCCCGAGAAATCAAGGCGTGTTCGACGCGCTTCAAAACCCCAACTCGCCGCTTCGACACCACCTGCAACCGAACCCTGGGCAGCAGGTGTATTCGGAATGTCGCGATCATCCAAGGCCCACCGAATCTGCATTTCACCCTTGACAACAAGGGAGTAGTTTCCATCGGCGCTTGCTAGAAAAAATCCGCGCTGCGCGTCGAATCCTGCTGTCGCGCCCTCAAGAGAACTCGTTCGCGCCGAGGCGTCGGCGAGGACATCTGTCACGATGCCGCGAATCTCTTGCGCTCGCGCTTCGGTGAGCCACGACGCGTTTTGAGAATCAACAATACGCTCTTCAAGCGCTCCGACTTTTTCTGCAAGTGACGCGTTCTGCAGTTTGAGTTGTTCGATCTCATCAAGCGCGCGACGAAGTTCTTCGGATTGTTGAGGGAACGCAACGCAGAGGGTTGCAATCCATGGAAGCGCTGCGGTCATCAATCTCTCTCCAAGTTGTGTGAACAAACACGCTATCTGTGGTTGTTCGTAGTTTCGCCATCTCCACGCACGATTTCGCGCACGACATACGGCTTTACGCCACCGATCGCGTTGTTGGCGTCGCTGAGGAGTTCCAACACAAATCCCATCGCCAGAAAGAAAAGTGCTGCAAGGAAAAACATGATCGCGATGAGGAACGGTGGCCGCGTGCCCATGTCAACCGACTCACCCATATCGAAGACATCACGAAATTTTTCCCACAACAGCCAAGGCATGATCAAGCAATCAACGAGAAGCAAGAGCACGCCAACGCGACCAAAGAGATACAGCGGACGCGCTTTGAAACTCGACTGAAAGCCGAGCATCAAGATGTCGAAGATCACATCGAATGTTCGCCCGATGCCATAGTGGCTCTTGCCTGCAAAGCGTGGTTGGCATTGAATCGGAAGTTCGCTGGTTGCACCTCCGCGCATATGCACGAGTGCAGGGAGCAGACGGTGATGACCTGGACGAAGGCGAAGCGAGCGAGCTATCGCGCCGTCCATTGCTTTGAATCCGCCCATGTCACGAATGTCGCAACCCGTCACGCGACGCAGGAGCCAATTCGCAATTTTGCTCGGAATGAGTTTCCACATGCGTGATTCTGGGCGCTGCTCACGCGTTCCAGAAACCAACTGATATCCCTGCTCCAAGCGCTCAATCAGCAAGTGAATGTCTTCTGGCCGATGCTGCAAATCACCGTCGGTGACGATGATCATGCGCCCGGTCGTTGCTTGGATACCGGCGTACAACGCGCTGCATTGACCAACATTTCGCGCAAGCAATATCGCACGCAGTGCGGGATATTTGTGACGCGATGCACGCAAGAGTTCTTCGGTTCGATCGGTGGATCCGTCAGAAACGACGACAATTTCGTATGGTCGCGACATCGCGCGCAGTGCCGCATCGGTTCGACGAAGGAACTCTTCAACACAGAGTTCTTCGTTGTACATCGGTGCAACAACCGAGATATCGGGTTGCTGTGCTGTGTTGTGGCCTATCGATGCTGTCATTGGTCTGTCACTCGTGCTATTCCTCAGGCTGTGCGCGCGTGGGCCTGTTTCGATCGTGAGGCAAGTCCCTCAAAGTTGGTGACAGTCCAGCCGTGCGCGGTCAATGTTGGCAACCACGGTTCATCGCAAAGTGCACGAAACTCCGGTGTCCAAAGCGCTGTGACGCGCATCCTACCGAAGCTCTCGGGGAGCGCGGGGTCACTCGCATGAGTAAGCCCAGGATGACAGACAATCTCGATGACTTCAGTTTGTGTAGGCATCGTGTTGAGATCATGCAGGAGTCGTGCCACGGATAGATGATGTCCTTGCGTTGAAATCCCCCACACTGCATCGGTGGATCTTCGCTCCATCACAAGTATCGCGCGCCGACACATCGTATTGAGAAACATGCGGCGCATGTGACCTAAGACCGTCGTGGAACTCGTGTGCAATTCGACGCTGCGACGAACATTCGGAATTCCATGTTCCGCCGCAACCTCACACGCCACACGAAAAAGCGCCGGAAAGCAATGCGTGTGCTTTTCACCGTCTATATGCGAAAGGTCGAATCCACGATCACGGAGATGTGCGACTTGGCGCGACCACTCAAGTTTCACTTCGTCGAGATGGATCGAACCTCTGAGTGCACGCGATGCAAATCGCGTGAAGTTTCCAACGAACATCCCGCGACCATTGACCAGTGAAGGCACTTCGCTCGCCGGTGAGAGTGGCCTACCACGCAACACATTGAGATGTGCGCCAAGCGAGACGCCTGCCATCGGTCGAACAAACGGAAGATCAGGCCCATTTGCGAGCACACTTGCGCTTGTCACGCTGCCCTTCGCCGCGCACACTTCCACGGCGCGACGCACAGCAGGATGCAGACCAAGATCATCAACATTGATGATGATCTTCTTCGAACTTCGAGATTCGCCCGTCACCAGAAGACCTGCCGACCACCGTCAATAGTGAAAATGCGTTCCAGCTTTCGCGAGCC
>JASGCF010000385.1 GCA_030054275.1 Limnohabitans sp.
CTCGCCGCCGCCGACCTTCGCGCGCTGCACGCACTTGTCGATCGTTTCCTTCGGAAGGAGTTGGTCGATCGGAATGCCGTGCACACTCGTGAAACGCGGGAGCGGCACCATGTCGTCGCCGTGACCGCCGAGGAGGAGCGCCTGAATGTCTTCGATCGAGCAGCCGAGTTCCATCGAGAGGAACGCGCGGAAGCGCGCCACATCGAGGCAACCCGCTTGGCCAAGCACGCGATTCGCCGGGAAACCCGATGCCTTCCACGCGGTGTAGACCATCGCGTCAAGTGGATTCGACAGCACGATGATGATGGAGTTTGGCGCGTGCTTCGCGACCTTCTCTGCAACGCTTGACACGATGCCCATGTTGGTCACGATCAGGTCATCGCGGCTCATGCCCGGCTTCCGCGGGATGCCTGCAGTGATGACCACGATGTCGCTGCCCTCGATGAGCGCGTAATCGCTGCCACCTTGAATATTGCAATCGAAGCCCTCAATCGGTGCGCTCTCGTAAAGGTCGAGAGCCTTGCCCTTCGCGACACCATCATTGATGTCGATGAGAACGATGTCTCCGAGTTCCTTCGAGGCGGCCCAGACAGCGCAGGCGGCTCCAGTGTTGCCTGCTCCGATGATCGAGATCTTCGCGCGACGCATGTAGATTCAACTCCGTTGGCGTGTTGTTCACTCTCGGGGTGAGATGTGAGATGCTTCACCGCGCGGTCGAGCGCGGAAGGGCGGAGATGATAGCGGCTCGACTCGTTGCACCTCGAGCAAGAGCGTGCTGTGCAACGAACACGGCCGCCAAAAACGAACACGGCCGACAAAAACGAACACGGCCGCCGTGGGGCGGCCGCATTGCATGCGCCAGAAAGGACTCGAACCTTCGACCTCACCCTTATCAGGGGTGTGCTCTAGCCAGCTGAGCTACTAGCGCGGTGCCTCGACCTGCGTCGGGTCGCGGAGTATAGCGAAGGCCCTACCCCACCGCAACGACCGGAATGGCCTCACTTTGCACGCTCTATTCGCCGATTGCGGACCGAGAACGCCAGTCACCAATCAGCCAAATCACCACGCAGCCCAATCACCACGCAGCCAAATCACCGAGCAGCGGCTCGACCAAGTCCTTGAAGGAAACAATGCCAAGTGGCCTCCCTGCCGCGTCTGTCACGATCGCCAGCGGCGCTCGCTCGCGTCGCATGCGTTGAATGGCGTCTAGTGCCCGCGTCTCAACCGTGAGCGACACAGTTGGAACACACAAACTCATCGTTGACGCAGCCGGTCGACGCATGTGATCGATCGCGACCGCCAACCCAACAACGCATCCGTCTGTTCCAACAATGGGCAAGCGACTCGCGCCCGATGATGCGAAGACCGCGGCCCTCTCCGCTGGCCGTGATGTAGACGACACAAATGCAACATCTCGCCAGTGCTTCATCTCTTGGCCAACCGTCACATCGCGCAGCGTCAACACCCGATCAGCAAGTCCAAGTTGCGCCTCACTCAGACCTTCACTTCCGATTCCCTCGGCGAGCAACGCGGACACGCGAGCGCGCGACTCGAGACGCTGATCCTGGTCTCGCCCACCGAACAAGCGCGCAGCAAGTGCGCCCAGCCCTGCGACCAGCGGAACGATTCCCGTCATAGCCAGCAGAATGCGCATGATCCGAAGCAGTTTTGCGTATCGCGGCATCCATCGATCCGCACGCACACGAAAGAGATCTTTCGGCAACACTTCGCCAAACAGAAAGACAATCGGCACCAAGACGAGCATGTCGAGCAACACAGACGCGAGCACTCCAAATCCAAGTGCGTCAAACACCTGCGATGTTCCGAAACTCGCAAACCAACCTGCAATGGCGTTGGCAACCAAGAGTGTCGCGAGAATTCGCCGCGGCTTCCGCAGTTCCTGCTCAAGACGCACTGCACCTCGATCGCCTCGCGAGGCGCGTACCGAAAGCCGAACTCGCGACAACCGATACAAACCGGTCTCAAGTCCAGCGGTCATCCCGGCCGCGAGTAGCCCGCCGACAGCGACGACCGCAAAAATCAGGGCCGCGTAGGGCGAAGTCGCATCCGACTCCGCCAAGAACGCACCGCACAACAAGACATCGTCCACGGAATGCGTGGCCCACATCACGGTCATCGCGTCGCTCATTGGGCCGACTCCGCGCGATGGATTTGCTCGGCAAGCGACACCAACACACTGCGGATACGCGCCCCCTCGACCGACTCCACTTCGAGGCGAAGATTGGCGATCTGAACACGATCACCAACACGCGCCAATCGTGAAAGTTGCTGCAATACAAGGCCGGCGACGGTACTCGCGCGCGGCGATACGACACGCGCGCCGAAAATGTCACTCCAACGCGAGATACCCATCTCGCCGCTCACTCGCCAACAGCCTGGCGCAACTTCCGTCGGCGCGTCGACGGAGCGCTCGCCATGCGCGACGATGTCACCAACGATCTCTTCAACACAGTCTTCAAGTGCCACAATGCCCGCGGTGCCCCCGTACTCGTCCACTGCGATGGCGAGTTTCGACTCCGTCTTGCGAAAGTGTTCAAGCAACTGCTCAAGCGTCGCCAACTCGGGCACGAATCGCGCAGGGGACACACACTCACTTCGAGAGACTTTCCGCGCGGACAGCATCCAACGCTTCAAATCAAGTATTCCACGAACCCGATCGACGCTGTCGTCAACGACGGGAAGATGCGTCAGTCGTCGCCGCGTTGCGAGCGCAAGTACTTCAGCATCATTCATCGCGTGATCAATCCACGCCATATCAACGCGCGGGGTCATCACATCACGCACGCGCAGTCGACGCAATCGCATCACACCCTCGATCGCCTCACGCTCGCGCACATCGATCGCCCCTTCGTGCGCGGATTGTGCAAGAAGCGCCGCTAACTCCGACGCATCAACACCTGCCGGCGTCGCTCCGCCCACCAAT
>JASGCF010000386.1 GCA_030054275.1 Limnohabitans sp.
CTCGAAGCGCGACAGAAGGCAATCGACGCCACGATCGCGCCACTGAAAGAGCAACTCGCGAAGCAGGAAGAGTTGGTGAAGCAACTCGGCGAGAAGCGCGAGGGTGATGCGAAGTCGCTCGCCGAGCAACTTCGCCAGATCGCGGAGTTGCAGCAGAAGGCATCGAGTGCAGCACAGACATTGTCGAGTGCGTTGCGAGACAATCGTCAACGCGGGCAGTGGGGTGAGGTTGCTCTTCGCAACATCGCCGAGATGGCTGGCCTTGTTGAGCATGTCGACTTTGAAGAGCAGTCGAGCGCCGCTGGACAAGAAGGCAATCGTCTTCGACCGGATATGACCGTGCGACTTCCAGGTGGTCGATTTGTACCCATTGATGCGAAGGTTCCGATGTTGGCGTACACGGATTCACTCAATCCGGCGTTGTCGGATGCCGAGCGAGCCGACCGCCGAACTGCACATGCGCAGGCGTTGCGGAATCATGTGCGAACGCTTGCGTCGCGTGAATATGCGAAAGCGATGGGAGAGGGCGTTGAGATCACAGTGCTGTTTGTTCCACTTGAAAGCGGCTTGATTGCGGCGCTCGAAGAGGATGGCACGATCTATCGCGAAGCACTTGATGCGCGCGTCGTCATCTGTACATCTTCAACGCTTCTCGCACTCCTTCGAACTTGCGCCATGCAGTGGCAACAAGCGAAGTTGAATGAGAACGCTCGCAAGATCGGGGAGAACGCGAAGGATCTCCTCGATCGCATCTCGAAGTTTGCAGAGCATCTTGAGAAAGTTGGTTCTGGACTTGCGAGCGCTGCGAAAAGTTATAACGCGGCGGTTGGTAGTTTCAATACGCGACTTCTCACAAGCGCGCGCAAGACCGCGGAACTTGCCGGTGAACTTGCGCTTGCGCCTGATGACCTTCCGCCGACCGATGAATCCATGCGCGAGGTTGCAGGGACACAGCGTGCGTTGCCGGAGGCGTAACGATCACTCATGTCCGACTGGCCGTAGATGCACGACTTCACCGTGGAGCAGTGCGGGGCATGTTGCTGCAATTGCCTCGGCTTCACGCGCGTTTGTGACCTCGATGACAAAGTAGCCCGTGAGATTGCGCGCATTGACATCGATGGGTGCAGCTTCCGGTTGTCCACTGCGATCTGTTGCCATCACAACGCCGCCTCGGCCAATGGGATTGCCCTCTTTGAGAATGCCCTTCTCTTTGAGGTTGCGTACCCAAAGCCCGTACTTCTTCATGAGGTTGTCTCGCTCAGCGATAGGCATGCGATGCCACGCGTCGTTCGTCTCGTACATGAGAATCGCGAACTGCATTTTTCCATGCATTCGCGCGGCAGTTGCAGAACTCACACTCGGTGCGTTGCTCGAGTTTCCTGAGTTCGTGGCCGAGCATGCGGTAAGGAAGAATGCGGTGAGCGAGAGGATCGTGACTGTTTTCATTGGAGTTTCTTCAAATTCGCGCGAGGCGTAAGTATGGGGCGAAGGGCGAGTAGTCCGGCGATCGTGCAAACGCTCGCGACGATAGAGGTCCAACCGCCTTCCCGAATACTCGCAATCACAGTCCATGCAGCAAGCGCGAGGTAGATCAACGGCACCATCGGGTAGAGCGGCACACGAAACGGTCGCACTGCGTTTGGCATCGTGCGTCGCAGCACAATCACCGCAGCGACCGAGAGCGATGAGAAGACATTCACCAGCACGGTGAGCAGGCCGAAAATCTCATCAAGTGAGCCGACTGCAAGCGGAATGATGCTCGCGACAAGCGTCACCAGCAACGCATTCGCCGGAACCCCGTCGCTTCGGCGAACGCCCGGCCACGAAGGGATTTCGCGTGCATGTGCCATTGATTCCAAGATACGCGCGGCGGTGATGGTTCCCGACACGATGGTCGAGAAGAACAGCAGTGCGATGACGCCTGTCATGACAAGGCCGATCGACTCGCCAAAGAGAAGCCGCGCTGCGACCGAACCGATCGCAGGGAGTCGTGCACCGCCCTCACTCACCATGGCCGTTGGATCGATGACGCGAAGATAGACAAGGTTCACGCCGAGATAGAGCGCGAACACAAGCAGAATCGACGCGATGATCGCGCGCGGGATGTTGCGGCCTGGCTTTCGAATATCACCAGCGATGTCTGCGCCAGTCGACCAGCCGAGATACGCAAAACTCACCGTGAGCGTGGCACTCGCGACCGCCGGCGAGAAGAGACTCGGTGCATCGGTCGGTGGCGGCGCGGAGCGCCTCTCGCCCACCGGAACAAGAAGTCCAGCCACGACAAACACGGCAACAAAAGCAAATTTCAGCACCGAAAGCACGGTATTGCATGCGTAGCCCGCGCGAAGCCCAGGCAATTGCGAGGCGTAGGCGACAACAATAGTGACGACGGCGATGGTGTGATCAGAAAGATCCTGCGGGACAAGTTCGTCGACATACTGCGCGAAGAGCAGCGCAACTGCAGCGATCGATAGGAAGTATCCGGAGAGAATCGTCACCATCGCGACGAGGTATCCGATCGTGGAACCAAACGCGCGGCGCGCGAACTCAACGCTGCCTCCAGAACACGGGATCATCGCGCCAAGTTCCGCGAGAGAGAGACCGCCGCACAACGCCAGCACACCGCCGATGATCCACGGTGCAAGAAGATTCGCGGGCGTTCCGACTGACGCACCAAACTGGCCGGAGAGTGAGAAGATCCCGCTTCCCACCATCGCTGCAACGATCATGCCTGTGGCGCCCACAGCACCAATCACGCGATGATGATCCGCGCCGTAGGGAACGCTGCCGGGAGCGAATTCGGCGGTCGGGTGTTGTGCTGCGTCTTTCACGACAACCTGCATGATGGTTCGAGTGCGCGTACCTCATCAACGATCGGGGTGAGATCGCGCAGCAAGCCGTCGCCCACATCGTAAATCCAGC
>JASGCF010000387.1 GCA_030054275.1 Limnohabitans sp.
GGTACGCTAAAGATCCAGTTTCAAGATGACGCGTTCGAGCATGGGGCCTTATCCGCTCGCAACTCTTAGCGATGTCGGAATGCGAACGCGTGAGATTGAGACGCACTGATACTGTGTGAGCTGGTGGTGGGACCGTCCGTGACACGCGGACGGTCCCAATGACCAAACTTCACTCACGACCGAGTGCTATCGCGAAAGACCGAACAATGACCGGGATCGGGAAGAGACATGAGACTTTCGTCTCTACTTCGTGTACGAGTCAACTTCAAAAAATCTCTGGCACACATCAAGTAGAAGCACTCGATGTATCACCAGACAGCGTAGCCCTGGACGAAGTCATACCAGCGATCATGCCATGATCCTCAGGATGAACATGATCACAAGAAGCATCCTTGGTTGCGTCCTTGGAAGCATTCTTATCATCATGTATGCCCAACGAGTGCACATCGAAGGGATGTGCCCCCAGATCATCCACTCCCACGCCGTGAGTTTCGCACGCGACTTCATCATTGAACTCGGGGTCACCCTCCGGAGGACGCATGAATGCGCGATCCCGTCGCCGAGCGGCTTCGAACTCCAACGGACACTCGGAAACCCAGAGTTGTTCCCCGTTGGTAAATCGAGGCCACGCGTCGCATAGTGCTGCGAGTTCGTCCTCATTCATCCCTTGCGCTGGCCACCGACCAAACGCTTCGATTACTGACCCTCGCAACACTGGATCGCGCGCACACTGTGAAGTCGCAATATCCCCGAGCGCCCGAAGTGCCTCACGGCCGGTTGTGAAAACCGAGAGATCCGTGCCGTAGCGATGTGTGTACGCAGCCACGTGGACTGTGCGAACACCTCGCTCAATTTCACGCCTCTCGCCTTCGATGACCGCCTTAGCCACAGCCCCAGCAAACTCCGCATGGAACTTGACCGCATACTCCTTGTCTTCCCTCGTGAAGTACATGATGCCTCTTCCCTTTCCATAAGAGCGTGTCAACTGCAGTTGTCACGCGTCGCCAACGCCGCGACACAACAACGCGCCGTGTACATCGACGCGCAGACGCGGATCTTCCCCCACGGGGCTACGCTGCCTCGTGGAGGCACGAAGATACGAAGGGATGAGGAGTCGACGCCAAATCACGACAAAAATGCGCGACGAAATTTTCTCACACAACTTTGCAAGAATCGTGTTGAACTCGCTGTGATCTACTCAGGGTATTGCTCGCGCATCTTCCGCAGCATGCCGCGACGCGTTTCCTTCGGTCCCTCGACATAAAGAACTGGCGTCGAACCGAGTGGAACCGAAAGTGTCTTCACCACCAACACGAATTGCGAGACGGAACCAAAAAGCGAGTCGCGGCATTCGATGCGCTTGATGGCGTGTCGTGGAATCAATCGACGCGAACCATCGCTCGCGATGTCGATACCTCGAGGATGAAATGTCCACACAATTGGGTTGGTGCGAAGTACTCCGGCGCCAAAGCGTCGACGACGCAGAAGGCGACACAGCGATATCGCGACGACCGCCGCAAGCACCGCGATGAAAATCCAGTCGCCGACATCTGGCGGAGGGTTGACATAGTTCGGGAGCAACCGACCGTTGGATGTCGTGATGGTTGTTGCGTTGCCAATTCGCATCACCGCGCTTGTGCCGAACACGAACAGCATCAAAGCGGAGAGACAGATCAACGCGATCAATCCGAGATCACCGCGAATTCGCGCTGTTCCGTGCACCACGAGAAGGCCTGAGAATCCCTCTGCGCCGCACTCGGGGCAGGGTGAGTCCGAAGCGATTCCAGCGCGGTCGTAACCGCACACAGGGCAGTGGGGGTGTGATGCATCGCTCGGCGTCACGCGTTGCATCGTAACGACGAGCGACATTGCTTCACCCGTCACGATTGTCGGTGATCTACTTCGTCCTTCGGTAACGAAGTCACACGCCGCAGATTTGCGCGTCGACCCACACTCGATTCACGACGACCCGAGTAAGTCCTGCATGAAGGCAAGTTCTCCGTCGATTTCGTCAGGGCGAATTCCATCGCGCTCAAGAATCGAAACGAGTGCCGCACGCAGCCGATCGACCACCTGTCGATGCACACTTGATGCACTCGTCGCGGCCACGCCCACAATCGGCGCAGCTTGCGCATAACCCATGCCGTGCAGCGTGTGCAGACGGAAGAGTTCCCACCACGCACCGCGACCCTCGGCTTGCAGTTCGGTGCGCACGCGCTCGTGCGCCTCGGTCACCGTGCGCACCGCCCACGCGCGTTCGAGGGCGAGCAGAGCGTTCGTCTCGTGATCAACGCGTTGCGCACGCGCCTCATCGAGTTCCTTCGGATCAACCGACGCGCCGTGCTCCGCGCGACGCCGCGCTGCAAGCAGCGTGTTTCGTGCGTGCATCACGAGGCCGTTCGCCAGCCAACGACGCAGTGGAATCCCGCTCGAAATCCAACGCGCGAGATACGCGTCGTCTGCGAAGCGTGCGGCAAAGAAGGCATTCACGAGTTCAGCCGGCTCACCGAGTGCGCGAAGGTTTGCCGATGCACGCGCGTATGCGCAAAGCGGTTGGAAGTAACGCTCAAGCACATGCGCGCGTGCCTCGCTCGGCGCGTGCTCGACGCGGTCGACGAGCCAAGTCGCTTGGGTGGTTGGGAACATGGTGGAAGACATGATGGGCAAAGTGTCGGGCGATATGGCGGGGAAAGGCGTTCCGCCCGCGCTTGGAGCCGTTTCAAACTCGAATGAACGCGCAGTCGTGACGAAGCGCTTATTCGCACGGTCCCCATGAACCAAGCACGGTCGCGAGATCCGCTCCGTTCACTTCGCCGTCGTTGTTGGTGTCGGCACGCGGATACTTGCCGCCGTCGCTGCCCCACACCGTAAGAATTGCAGCGAGATCGACGCCGTTCACGGTGCCCGATTCATCGAT
>JASGCF010000388.1 GCA_030054275.1 Limnohabitans sp.
CTTCACCGCGTCGAGCAATGTGCTCGGCAACTTTGCGGGGAATCAGGGGACTTGGGGCATCTTGGCGGGCGGCATCACGCCCGCAACCGCTGGCGTGACTCCGGCGGGCGGCGCACAGATGCTCTGCATGGTGGGCGCGGGCCAACTTTCAACGATGACCGTGCAGGCGGTTGATGTGTCGTCGTACGCCGCGCTCATCGGCTCGGGCAACGCGCAACTCAGTGCAAGTGCGCTCTTCAACACGAATGGCGGATACAGCGGGGCCAACGGGCGCCTGCGCGTCCGCTTCTTCAGCGGCCCTTCGCAAACTTCGCTCGTCGGAAGCACCAGCATCGCGAGTCTCATCCTCGACTCGACTCCCGCGACATGGGAGCAGGCCTCGGTTTCCGCGGTGATTCCCGTGAATACCACTTGGATCGTGTACGAGGTGAACTACAGCGGCGCGTCGCTCGCCGGAAACACCGGATTCGTGGACGATGCCTCAATGACGATCACCGCTGTGCCTGCGCCCGGCGCGATCGCGCTCGTTGGTCTTGCGGGGCTCCGGCCGCGGCGTTCGCGCGTGCATTCGTGATTCACAAGTTTTTCTGAATGGCGCGTCCAAGACTGCGGATCGCGTCCCTAGTCATGGTCGAGAGCCACACATTCGGGGTGGCTCATCGATCACAGAAAGGGACCCCGTCATGCACCGTGAACAGACCAACCTTCGATCCACTTCGCCCGCTCTTGCCTCATCGGCGTTCGCTGGAGCGCTGGCGGCTGCCGTCGCGAGCGTCATCACTCCCTTCGCACACGCGCAAACCGCGAGTGCCGATACCCGCATCATCGCAACCGGAATCGGTACGCGCATCGTCAATGGCGTCGGCAGTGATTCGCTGCGCGCTGCGTTCGACACGCATCAGAACGGCATCATCGGCGGCGACGCGAGCGCCATGGCGGGACGCGGCATGATCTCGACATTTGCCGTCGCAACCGCGCAGCGCGACACCACGCCCTTCATCGATAGCTGCAACATTCGTGCGCGTGCGAGCATGACCGACTCGTTCAGCGTGATGCTTGAAGAGCCGGCGAAGGGTGCGGTTCCAGGGCCGAAGACGATGCACTTTGAAGTGGGATCGTCTGGCACTGTGACCTACTCGCACGGAACGCTGCCGCCAGCCGGAGTCGGTCAGAATGGACTCGCGCGTGTCGAGTACGGCATGAGTTTCTCGTCGAGCCAAGGTGGAAGCGGAAGTTTCACGGGATTCATGTCAAAGGGTGTTGAGGAGTGGGTCGAAAACGGGCAGTGGACCTATCGCGAGTTTGATCGCTCGGGTGGTATCTGGGGGACCATTCCAGTCGATGTCGTGGTGACACCAGGTCAATCGTGCGTGATCTCGATCTCGATGTCGAGTCAAGCGCTCGCAGATGTCACGGCTGGCTCGCAGCCGGGGATGTTCACCAACGCGTCGGCGGACTTTGGTCACACGCTGCGTTGGCGTGGTGCTGCGAGCATCGTGAATGCTGACGGCACGCCGTTCCGCGGAACCGTTGCGGTCATCAGCCCGACTGGCTTCAACTATGTCACGCCTGCAGACATCGACGGGAGCGGCACAGTCGATGCAGCCGACTTGAGTGAACTGCTCGCCCAGTGGGGTACGAACGATCCAGCGGCTGACATCGGGCAGAACGGCGTGGTCGACGCGCAGGACTTGTCGATGTTGCTTGACTCGTGGACAAGTTGAGATTGCGAGAACGCTCGCGCGGATGATGTGCCGAAACGCAAAGCAGGTACATTCGTGCTGTGCGCACTCAGGCTGATCATGCATCGAAAGCCCATCATGTACTGAGGGCGATCGTGCGCGGAATCTCCGCGACCTTCCGCGACGCCGTCGTGATGCATCCGACGGCCGAAGCGATTGATGTCGAACGCGCACGGCTGCAGCATGCTGCGTATGTGCATGCGCTTCGATCCGCGGGGCTTGTTGTTGAGATCATGCCGCCGCTTGATGCGCACCCCGACGCCTGCTTCGTCGAGGATTGCGCATTGGTAGCTGGGGCGCATGCGCTTGTGACGCGGCCAGGTGCGTTGTCGCGACGCGGTGAGACGGAGTCGGTTGCGGAACGAATTGTCGATCTTCTTGGTGATACAGGGCGCGTTGAGCGTACTTACGCACCGGCAACGATCGACGGCGGCGATTGCCTGCGGGTTGGAAAGACATGGTTCGTCGGTCGTTCCGCTAGGACGAATGATGAGGGCGTTCGACGCGTGCGCGAGTTCTTTGGTGCGCTTGGCTTCGCAGTTGTGGAGGTTCCCGTCGAAGGTTTCCTTCACCTGAAGTGCGTGGCGTCGCGGATCGACGACGGTGCTGTGCTGCTCGCCGAGGGAACCGTCGATCCAGCCCATTTCGGCAACCTTGAGGTGGTGACGGTGCCGCGCGACGAGGCGTACGCTGCGAATGCCGTCGTGGTCCAAGGCACCGCAATCATCGCGAAGGGATTTCCGCGCGTACGCGCAGCGCTCGAGCAGCGTGGACTGCGCATCATCGAACTCGCGTTGAGCGAGATTGCGAAGGCAGACGGATCGCTCACATGTCTATCGATCGTGCTTGGCTGATGACTGCTCGTGACGACATGCGCGTGAAGGCGTGCGCGATGGTCTCGTGGAGCATCGAACCGCGTCACTTGTTGCGGTTCGCGGACGGCACCTGCTCGCGCTTCGATCGGATGGATCGATCTATGTATGGACATCACTCACCGACAACCCCAATTTGAATGTCCCCGGTGGTATCGGCACAGCTGTGCAGATCGCAGCGGGATACCGGCACTCGGTCGCGCTCAACTCGGCGGGTCGCGTCTTCTGTTGGGGCGAGAACAACGACGGTCAGTGCAACATTCCGGCGGACATCGGCAAGGTGAAGAAGATCGCGGC
>JASGCF010000389.1 GCA_030054275.1 Limnohabitans sp.
CGCGGACTCTTCGCGAACTATCCGCCTGAGAACGCAGCAGTTGAGCTCCCCGCCTTCCCCGCCGCCGATCGCGACATCTCGGCCATCGTCGCAGAATCGATTTCGTACGGCGATATCGAGCGCACCATTCAATCGCTCGAGTTGGCGCATCTTGTATCGATCTCGTTCGTCACGACATTCCGCGGCAAGCAGATCGGCGATGGCAAAAAGAGCGTGTCGCTACGACTGGTGTTCCGCAAGCCTGATGGCACGATGAAGAGTGAGGAAGCAGACGCGTCTGTCGCGCGTGCGATCGAGTCACTGCGCGCAACGCTTGGCGCGGAGATTCGCTCGTGAGCGAGGGGCCAGCGTTCAACCTTGGCGCGATGACGATCGCGGAGTACCTCGATCGGTTGTCGGCAGCGGTTCCAGTTCCGGGCGGTGGCGCCGTCGCGGGACTCACGCTCGCTCAAGCAAATGCATTGGGTGCGATGGTTGTTGGCTATGCCATCGGGAAACCAAAGTTTGCACAACACGACGCAGTACACCGCATCGCACTCGCTTCGTTTGAACAGGGACGCAACCGTGCAATCGAACTTGCCGCGATGGATGCGCGTGCCTACGGCGCCCTCAACAGGCTTTGGAAACTGCCGAAGGACGATCCGGCGCGCGCTGGGTTTGAAGACGCAGTGCGTGCAGCCATTGCGGCCCCGGAAGCGACGATCGTGCTTGCGTCCGAAACTGTTTCGTCGCTTGCGACGCTTGTTGGAACCACAAGCCCTTCCCTTGCAAGTGACTTGCGCATCGCGTTCGACCTTGCGGTTGCCGCGGCTGATGCAGCAATTGAAAATGTCCGCATCAACACACCGTCACTTTCCGAAGCGACTGAAAGAACACTCGTCACCCACCGTACCGAAGCCTTGCTCGCAAGAACACGCGCGCACAGCACCGAAACCCGCGCCATGGTGTCGTAACTCTCTCCGACCTGTGAGCATTGCCGAGCCGCTGGTTCCCGTTCAAGCGTTCGGCGCACTCCTGCCGAAGGTGGTTCTGTGCGCGATCCACGCGACATCGTCGATATTGAGGGGCTTCGCACCCCAGACGGCCAGCCACATGATCGGCGCGCGCATGGCCCGCAGCCATCAAAGCCATTCTTGATGATTTGGTTTCGCTGTTGCTCGACCTACGGAAGACTTCCGAAGTCTGCGGATGGTTTGAGTTACTCGGGGCGTTGCCCCAAATGCCTCGCCAAACTCGAAGTCCCCGTTGGGGAGGGTGGCACGAATCGCCGCATGTTTGAGGCGGAGTAGCACACACTCCGCTGCGCGTACGAAGAGTAGACGCGTGTAGTATCCGCCCGTGCCCGATCCTTCAGCCATCTTCGGAGCTGCGAGTTTTCTCGCCGGATCTACTGCCCTTCTCTACGCAGGCACTGTGGCTGGTGTTGTCAAGGAAGCGTTGCGCCCAGAACGCAAAACCGTGGGCTGGGCCTTGGGCCGACAGAGCCCGATCGAGCCCACTGCGTGGGGTCTTCCTGGGCGCGAATGGTCGCACACGGCGCATGGTTCCACCTGCCCTGTCTTTGATATTGGCAGCGAAGATCCGCACGCTCCGACCATCGTGGTGCTCCATGGTTTCTCCCGCTCACGATATGACTCGCTCGGACGCTTGGGCCCGATGCTGCCATTCGCGCAGCGCTTTCTCTGCCCCGATCTCCCAGGCCATGGCGACGCTGCTGGACGCGGCACACGACTTGGTACCGATGAAGAGCGTTTCGTGGAGTCGTTGCTCATGGCAACGACGAAGGGACCACTCGTACTTGTCGGACACTCGCTTGGCGCCACCATCGCGCTTCACACCGCAACTTTGCCGTCGCTTGCAACGCGCGTCACTGGGCTTGTGCTGCTGGCACCCTATGAGTCACTCCGCACGCCGATTTCTGCGCGACTTGATCTGCGCGCGCTGCCTCAGCGACCGCTTGCTGGCATCACCATGCACACACTTGCCGCATTCGGAGTTCGCGAACGCTCATCGCGCATGGCTGCTGCGCTTGTACAGGCGCCCGTAGCAGTGCTCGCTGGCGCATGCGACCCAGTGACGCCAGAATTGGAAGCCCGCACCGTCGCTGAAAGTGCCAAGCATCATCGATTTACCTTGCTTCCGACCGCGCGGCACGATGACTTTCACACCGCAGGGCGCGAGGAAATGCATCGCGCGCTTGCGTGGATCCAGAATCACTCGCAAGCGCGCGATGCGGGCTAATCATCGAGAAGTCGGCGCGCAGCTCATGGGCGGGGCTTCTCGATGCGTTTCTCGACGCGTTTTCTCGACAGATGTCACTTCTGTGCCGGCATGATGCGGTAGCGCGTCATAAAGCCATTCTTCTCACTCGTGAAATCGAGAAGTCCAGGCCCCATGTGCGCCTTCACCGTTTCTGGCTTGAGCAGCGTCCACAAGCCCTGAATGTCGTCCATGCCAACCTCTGTACCTGGAACGATGCCGTCACCGGGCTGCGCTGCATCCTGATCAAGCGCATCCTCAAGTCGATCGAGCATCTGATCCATCGATCCCTTCACGCCGGACAACTGCCGCACGAGATCGGTCCAACTGTACGCGACAGCTTCCTTCGGAAGTTGCCCCATTGCCGCTGTGAATCCAGCGTCTCCAGCAAGGCCGGCTTCACCCTTTGCGTCCACCGAACGCAGCGCTTGCTCAACCATGTTGGTTCCACCAAGCACCATGTAGCCGCCACCAATACCAACGGCAATTGGTGAGAACTCATCGGAAAGAATGGTCATGCCGTTGAAGTCGCGTGACTGCAGACCCAGCGGCAACAGATTGATGAAGTCGATCACTGCGCTCGCCGAGTCCTTGTCGTTCTTCATCGAAATCGCAGTCACCATGCCACCGTTGGTGAAAGGCTCACC
>JASGCF010000390.1 GCA_030054275.1 Limnohabitans sp.
GTATCGATATGTCCCGTCCAACTTCACGCCGATATCGTGGCCCCATACGAGCGCTGTCGACGCTGTGGCAAGATCGAAGCCCGCCGTTGCAGCCGAAGCAGCTGCGGCCGCTGCGGCGTCAATCTTCTCAAGCTCCGCTCTGCGAGCAGCAAGTTTCTTCTGCTCGTCTTTGAGGCGCTTGGTCAGGCTGATCTGTTTCTTCTTCTTCGCTTCCGTCTCTTCGGAATCTGCGTCAGTTCGCTTGCCACTGCCCATCGATCCACCCAGTCCACCGCCGCCACCGAGGCCGCCGCGCGGAGGGCTCTGCCCGCCGCCACTTTGTTCATCCTTCTTCTCGTTCTTCTTTTCTTCCTTAGGCTTTTCTTCCAAAGGTCCGCCGAGATCTTTCAGTTCCTCGTCCATGCGCTTGACGGCGAACTCAAGGCGCGTGACCTCTCTGCGGAGACCGCGCACCTTTGGATCTACGGTTGCCTCAGCAGAACCCTGCTCAACCATATCTGCCGATGTGAAGGCGGCTTCCTTTCCTTCCGTCGGAAGGAAGTCGGGCTGCATAAGCGAGCGCTGCTTTGATTTGTCTGCGAGCTGCTCCCAAACAAAGTCGCGGAACTTCGCGCCCGGTGATCCGGACATGTCCTTCCTGAAACTGAGCGCAGTTGGACTTGGCAACACTTCAACAGTTCGGAGAGATCCCCACGAACCATCTGCATTCAGTTCCTCGCGTTCAAACACCACATCCACAACGAAGACGGTGCCTTTAAACCAGTTGGCCGGAATCGCAACTGCGTTCCCAGGCCCCTTGGCAACAAGTTCATCTCGCAGTTGTTTCAGGTCGATCTCCGCGCTTGGGACAACCCATGAAATATCTGCCTTGCCACTGCTGCCCGCTTGGATATTGGCGATGCCCTCAACGGCCTTCAGCGATGCGGAGCCGATGGTTGCATCGAACTGCTTCGGGGCGAGCATCTTCGCGGCAACGAACACCGGCTCGTGATAAACCTCATCGCTCCGCAGGCCGGACGAGTTCAGCAACGCCTTCGCAAGGCGTGGCTCGATCTGCGGCAAATCGCCGGACGGCGCAACCGTGGCTGCCGCAAGTTTGTCAAAGGCGTCACCTTGCAACGGCGGCAACTTGCCTTCGAGTTGCTTGGCCAATGGCTCACGCGGATCTTTCAGCGCTTTGTCGAGCAGGTTCTTCTTCTGCTCAATCTCGCTATCAACATCGCCGAGCGAAACACTCTTGGGACCCAACTTGACGGTCGTTGGGATCAATTGCCACACCAAGACGCTGAAAAAGATCGCTCCGGTTGCACCAAGCGCAATCTTCTCAACATGTTGCTCAAAGAACGAGATTCCTTTGGTCTTCATGATCTGCCCTATCTCAACTTCGCTCTCATCAAGCGTGAAATGTCGCGCAAGCAGCGATGTTGGGGATGTATAAATCAGTTTCGAACATCAATACTCATTCGCCGCTAGATTCGGTGGATGACTCACCAGTGACAACTGGCTTGGATGCGATTCCAAGCAGTGAACGCGTTGCGGCTGGCATCATGACTGCGGTGACATCGCGCAGCCAAATGCTTTCGAGCGTGAGTGTGATTTGCGACACCGGTTCCGCACCGTAGATGTAGCCCATACGAACCGCCGCAAATGGATCTGCGGGCTCCAGTCGCGCATCAACAATCGTCATGAAATTCTGCGCAGCGATTGCGTCGAACACCTTGGGAAGTTTTGCCGTCTCTGCGACGAGCACAACCTCAACGGTGCGGACATCGTAGACCCCATTCGAAACTCGTCCGGTGTGGCGCTTCGCGTAGTCGCGACCTGCATCGACCGTCGGATTGATGTCTGGAGCACCCAATGCAACAGCATCTGCCTTCGCGGTTTCTGCAGCAACCGGTGCAGTTCCGTCTACAGGCGCAGAGCCGTCGAGCGGCACCTCGCCCATTGGCGCTGCTTCACCCGCTGGCTTCGGCTTCCCCGCATCCATTGGCTGAACCGTCAGACGAACCAATCGCTTCACCGGACCGCGCACGACAGAGTTGTCCACGCCGTTCACCGCGCTCAACGCACGAAGAACATCGCCCGCGATCCAATACTGCCATTGCAACTCGAAGAGGAATCTGTCTTGCGTATCGGCATCTTCCTTCTTCTGAAAGAGACCGACGATGGCTGGATCAGACTTCTTTGGAACATTGAGGCTTGCGATGTCTGCGTAAAACGACACCCCCGCCGCAACCTTTTCGCACTCGTAAATGCGTGCAGCAGTGAGCTCCTTGGCCAACAGTTTCTGCTGATCTGCGGTGAGTTTGTCTGCCGACTCAACGCGCGCCTCATTCTGAACGAAGCGAGCCTTCACGGTCTTGATGCGCTCATCAAGTTCCTGCGCACTTGGGGGACCGCCGGCACGAACAACTGTGAGCAGTTCTGCATAACGCTGATTCAGCGCGTCAACAAACTGCGCACGGATCTTGGATGCTGGACCAAACTCGCGCGGATACTTCGGAAAGATCTTTTCGTCCGTAACGACAGGGGTAAGAGTGCCGCCGCTTGCATTCCGCGCCTTGGCCTTTTCATAGACCTTGTCGGCGTCTGCGGAGAGACCAGTGATGATCTGGCTGAATTGCTCAACCGTCGCGTTCGTCGGCGGACCATCAAGTTGGATGGCTTCAACGCCAGCGAATTCGATGTTGGTTTTCGAATTCACAGCCGTCTCAACATCGCTGTACACCTTTGACAACTTGTTCGCTTCTTCGCGCACGCCAGAACGGAATGCGTCTGCTGCGAAGTAGGAACCAAGAGGTACCGCGACAGCGATACCGCAGAACACCACGATGAGCGTGTTGCGCTTCATCCAGTTGACAGTTGCTTGAACCTGCTTAGGAAGTTGCTTCGCCATCACTCAC
>JASGCF010000391.1 GCA_030054275.1 Limnohabitans sp.
GTCGCAAAGGATGTGATCGAGATGGGCTGCCTGCTCTGCAGCGAGCACAAGCCGCATCAGTGCCACCGGCGGTTGGTCGTCGAGTACCTTCGCAATAAGTGGGGCGATCTCGACGCTGCACACTTGATCTAGGAGGTTGGTATGGGGTTTAGCCGTTGGCACTTTCTCGAGCAGCAGCCCGAGCCGGATGAACTCGATCCCGCGAACGGGAATGAGGCGACGCCTTGGAAGATCGCCGCACGCAAAGCGTGGGATAGGGTCACCCAGGCTTTCGCCGCGCTTCCTGTCCATGAGATTGGGGCTCCGTCCTTCTGCAAGCACCAGCTGAAGCTTCGCTTCGATGGCGAGATTCGCCTCCACATTGGCTTCAGCCAGAGTGGAGGGATCAACAACTTCGAGGTGAGCTGCGCGGACCAGATTCTCGACGACAGAATGCGCACCGCACTCCATGGAGCCAACGGTCCGTTCACCCCTGCAGACAGGGAGCATTGGCAGTCATCGCAGTCGTTCTTCGTCACGCGGTTTCAGAGGCCTGATCTGCCATCGGTCATGATTCTGCATGCTCTCCACCGTTCCCAGGTCAGGGGAGGACAGACTGCGTATAGGGCTTCTGATCATCGGTGGGACGCGCCGCTGCGCGACGGCGAGGCACTGATTGAGTTCCAGCACCACCGGCGGGCGAAGAGTGGGGTCTCTCGAGAAGCTGGTCCGCCGGAGACACTTGCTCTCCTCCGAGAGCGAGTCAGGTTCTGTCTCACTGAGAAGTGGTTCCCGCAGGGGGCGGTTGACTCGGGTAGCTCTCAGCCTTCCTGAAGGCGCCGTGGCGTTGGGTAGCGTTCCGAGCGTCGTTTCTTACGTTGCCGCCGACAGGAATCCTTGAATTCCTCGGTGTTTTTGGGGGGAGTGGCAATCCCTCTCCGCCCACTTGCTTGAGCGGCTGCCGCTGCGGCGGCAGCCTTTGGCGTACATCGCGCCAGAGGGAGCGGCCGCAGCCGCGACCGCTCAAACCGCGTGTCTGCTCGCACCGAGCGGCACAACCACGCTGCGTTTTTGGGGCCCAGAGCTAGGCAAGCCAAGCGTTGCGAACCGCTGCGAACCGATGTCTCGTTTGGGCGGTCAGGTGCTGTGACGCCCAAAGTCTCAATTTTGGGCGCCGCTTTGGGGGCGAAGTGCGTCGCTTTTTGCGTCCGTTTCAGTGCGCGTCAGGCGGCCGTCCAAGAGCCCGCTGCGTCCCAGCGGAGGCGCACCGGGTTTCCCGAGCGTGCGGCGGCGATGGCCGGCGTCAGGAAGGCGCGCAGCTCCGCGACCACCACCTCGAACTCCTCGGGGCAGTTGGTCGTGCCGAAGCGCTTTCGGAACACCCGCCACTGTGTGCGCTTGTCGGCAATGGATCCGAACTCTGTAGTCAGCGCAGTTGGATCTGCCGGGATCTCGGTGCCGCGTTTCGCGCAGGTCGCACGGATCGCCGCGGCCAGCTGGTCGCCGTCGAACGCGAAGTGACGCGAGATCCACCACACGTCGTGGAAGTCCTTGAGGCGGCTGTTCGCCTCAGCGCGGAACAGCATCACTTGGAACTTCTCCGCCACCACGGTCTCGGGCGGGTAGGCGAGCAGGCGCGTGCCAGCCATCGGCAGCAGCGTCGGAAAGTCGAGTTCCTGCGGCGCAGGCGTAATCGTGTCGCCGAAGCCCACGTCGATCTGCATGTCGAGCCTGGCGTTACCGAGCGTTCCGCCGAAGGTCACGCGCACGCCTGGGTAGTCGGCATCCTCGACGATCGTCTCGCCGCGGATCGAGGCTGCATCGAACTGAAGCCCATCGGGGTCGACCTATGCGGCGCAAGCCTCGCGCACCACGCCTTCGAGCACGGCGACCTCGTTCGAGACGCGGGCCAGCAGGTCGATGTCGCGGGTGGTGCGGAACATGCTTGTGTCCCACGCGCGCATGAGGAGCGCGCCCTTGAGCACGAACCGATCCGCGTGACGGGTTCGCGAGAGCCGGTGCAGGAAGCGCTCCATCGCGTAGAGCTGGAGGAGATCGTTGAACGAGCGCGAACCGGCGCGCGCCAGGTTGAGCAGGCGAGCGTGGACGGATGCGGCGGTGTTCGTGATCTCCTTCGCCATGGGTTTCCGCCGGTCAGAGCGCACTCTCAATGTACGGCGCCATCACGGCCTGCACGCGGTTGATGCGCGCGAAGTGCAGGAGGTCCTTCACCCGATTCCCCGGCTTCACGTCCTTGCGGCGCAGGTAGGTGCGCAGCGCCTCGATCGCGATGTCCTTGCCGATCTTGTTGCGGAACTTGAAGCAGTCAGCGACGGTCTTCGCCGCACCGTAGACGCGAAGCTCGCGACCACCGACCTTGATGCGCTCGATGCCGACGGCAAACGATGCGTCACCGAAGCGATAGAAGCGCACCGGTGGGTGTTCAAGCTTGCGGTCCTTGAAGCCGCGCGGCACCGCGAGGTCGACTGCATGCGGGATCTGCGTGGTGAGACGGTGGTGGGCCAGAGCCGAGACAAGACAGACGATGGCCTTGGGCACCTTTCGGGCCACCACCGCGAGATCGGGTTCCGATGGAGCTGCATCGGCAAGTTGGTAGACGCCGCGGTCGAGCCTGAGCAGCGTGCCATCTTCCACGAGCGCCGCCAGCGTGCGCGGATGGATGCCAGCAGCCTTGGCCTCTTGGGTGCGGAGGATGCTCCCAGCGCGCCGGAAGACGGCCGTTGCCCTTCGGGTTGGGGGCTTTGGGATCGGTGTGCTGGAGGGGGTGCGTGGCATAGGGAGCGAAAGTGCTACAGATATCGACAAGTGTAGCATCTACGATCCATCTTTGTGGATGATCTTCGTCGAAAGCCTGTGCTCAGCCCCCGCAAAACTGGCCGTCTGAGAAGGACA